>JBFFRZ010000114.1:0-8201 GCA_041572715.1 Gammaproteobacteria bacterium | reverse complement strand
TATTTCGATGATGACATTGATGTCATGCGGGACATTCTGCCCCGAGGGTACACGATCGAGAATCATGGGTAATCCTTATGGCCTGAACACTTGGGATTAGTGTACAGGAGTTAAGGCACAGAAAAAAACCGGTTTTGGCGGGTAACAGGTGGTTGAGCCGGTTCAGCGTCCGGGTGTTGTAAATTTCATTCCGGGTTTGAAGTCAAAAGCCTGGTCAAGCTCGAGTTCACGGATGAGCTGGTCCACGGCGCCCTGGCCATGCTCGTGCATGACTTCGGCCATTACCAGACGTGCTGCCTGGCGGTTATAGCCGCTGCCCATGGTGATATGGGTTTGCAGCAGTTCGCGCGCTTTTTCCAGTGTCATAGGGAATGTGCCGCACCCGACGTGGCCGGGTGCGGCAAACCAGGATTAAACCTTGAAGTCTTTCAGCTTCTTGTTAACCGGAACCTTTTTCAGCTGCACGTACTTGGGCATGCCGCTCTTGTGATATGGCGGATAATCTTCGCCGCGCATCAGGGGTTCCATGTAGGTACGGCAGCGTTGCGTGATACCGAAACCGTCTTTCGAGATGAAACTCGCGGGCATCATTTTCTCAACGTTTGCCACGCGTGACAGGTTGGCCGAGCCGACAGTCCACTTGTAAGGTTTATTGGAGGTGCGCTTGATGGTTGGCATGACCGAGTTTTTACCGGCCAGTGCCAGTTCAACCGCGGACTTGCCCATGGCATAAGCTTGCTCGACATCTGTCTTGGAGGCGATATGGCGGGCAGCACGCTGCAGGTAATCGGCTACAGCCCAGTGGAATTTATAGCCAAGCGCTTCATTGATCATGTTGGCTACGACCGGGGCAGCGCCACCCAGCTGTGCATGTCCGAACGCATCACGGGTGCCTTGTTCTGCGAGGAAACGACCATCCGGCCAGTGTGCGCCTTCCGAAACGACGACTGAACAATAGCCGTATTTCTTGACCTTGTCCTTGACCGTTTTCAGGAACCTGGTTTTATTGAACTTCACTTCAGGGAACAGCACAACGATCGGGATGTCATTGTTTTCATCCGAAGCCATGGCCCCGGCAGCGGCGATCCAGCCAGCGTGACGGCCCATCACCTCCAGTACGAAAACCTTGGTGGAGGTGGCACACATGGACGCCACGTCGAAGCTGGCCTCCAGCGTGGATATGGCGATGTACTTGGCAACTGAGCCAAAGCCCGGGCAGTTATCAGTGATTGGCAGGTCATTATCGACAGTCTTTGGCACATGGATGGCCTGAATTGGATAGCCCATGCTCTTTGATAGCTGCGATACTTTCAGGCAGGTATCAGCAGAATCGCCACCGCCGTTATAGAAGAAGTAGCCAATGTTATGCGTCTCAAATACCTCGATCAGGCGCTCATATTCACGCCTGTTTTCTTCCAGGCTTTTCAGTTTATAACGGCATGAACCAAAACCTCCGGAAGGGGTATGGCGCAGTGCGGCAATGTCGCGCGCACTTTCTTTTGATGTGTCTATCAGGTCTTCGGTCAATGCGCCGATAATACCGTTACGCCCGGCATAAACTTTGCCAAGCTTGTCCTTGTGCTTGCGTGCTGTCTCGATGACACCGCAGGCAGAAGCGTTGATGACGGCGGTAACTCCACCGGACTGCGCATAAAACGCATTCTTCTTCGTGCTCATAGTTAAAAATCTCCCTGAAGTAGTATTGTCTGGAAAAGTGTAAAAATGATTGATTATTCGGCCGGGTAACTGCCTTTTCTTTCGCTGTGGTGGTCAGCCTGAACCTGTAGAAGGGCAATAATGCAATCAGCCATGTCTGCATATTCACGTACCCCCGTACCATATTCATCAGTTACCTTGTAAAAGAACTGTGGACGATAGGAATGCTGTCCCTGCTTGATAATGACGAACTGGCAGTCATCGTCTTTCCACAGCATGATCGGGCACAAGGCCATATCAGTTGAGTGAGGATTAAGACGGACCTCGGCATCGCCGAACTGTATTTCCACCTCGCGACCAAAGCGCTCGTTGATAGTGTTCTGCACGGTTTCGATTTCAAAAGGGGTGAAATCCGGAATTTTTTTCATGCTTGAAAACCTTTCAAAATGTCCTGGCATTCCATTGCGGGGCGGTAGGATACCGTAAATTTACGGCACTTTATACCGCAGTCACAGGTGCCGTCATGCGGGCACTTCGTTACACTAAACGCATTATGTCACTTGTCCGTCAACATCCACTGATATGGGCATTCATCAGGATTCTGTTATTTCAGAAAAGTCCGGATGTGGTACCTGCATCCTGGTTTTTGCTGGGTATTTTGCTGGTCATCAATCTGGGTGTGGGCATCGCCAGTTTTACAGTGCAATACGATGTGCTGGATTCTGTGCTTAGAACGCTGGCCGATATGGTGATCAGCATCTGCTTTGTTTACCTGGTGCTGATGGCAGCCAACAAGTCTGCCCGTTCCCTGCAGACAATTTCCGCCATACTCGGTGTAAGCATTATCCTGAATATTCTGTCATTACCGTTGCTCATGATGCTTGGGGAAAAACAGCTTTCTGCGGGTTTTGCCGGCCTGTCTCTGTATATTATTTTTTGCTGGCACATTGCAGTCATGGGGCATATTTTTCGACATGCTCTCTCGGTGCGCCTGGCCGCTGGCATGATGGTCTCGTTCGTTTATGTCATGGTTGCCATGGCGATATTTTATTCACTGTTCCCGGTACAATAGATCGATGCATATTCACATTCTCGGAATCTGTGGCACGTTTATGGGTGGCATTGCCGTTCTGGCAAGGCAGTTGGGCCATCAAGTGACCGGTTCTGATGCCAACGTCTACCCGCCTATGAGCACGCAATTGCAGGCCCAGGGCATTATCCTGATGGAAGGCTATGAAGCGGAACACCTGAAGTCGATGCCGGACATGGTGGTGATTGGTAATGCGTTGTCACGCGGTAATCCTGCAGTTGAGTATGTTCTGGATAACAACATTCGATACAGCTCCGGTCCACAGTGGCTGCTGGAACACCTGCTAGCCGATCGGTGGGTGCTGGCAGTCGCAGGCACACATGGTAAAACAACAACCAGTAGTATGTTGGCCTGGATACTGGAAGATGCGGGCCTGAATCCCGGTTTTCTGATTGGCGGCGTACCGGGAAACTTTGAGGTTTCAGCCAGGTTAGGGGATAGCCCGTTTTTTGTGATCGAGGCTGATGAATACGACACAGCATTTTTCGATAAACGCTCAAAGTTTGTGCATTACCACCCACGTACTCTTGTGTTGAACAACCTCGAATTTGATCACGCGGATATATTTGACGACCTCGCCGCGATCAAAAAGCAGTTTCACCACCTGGTGCGTACGGTGCCCGGTAATGGATTGATCGTGCAAAATGCGGATGAATCCAGCCTGCAGGAAGTGATTGAAGCCGGTTGCTGGACACCATGCGAGCATTTTTCCGCGGATAGTGATCTTGGATGGAGTCTGGTGGGTGGTGAGGCCCCGGACGATTCATTTGCAGTGAAACTGGATGCCCGAATGATTGGCAGTACGCGCCTTTCCTTACCTGGCAAGCATAACCGATTGAACGCATTGGCGGCGCTGGCTGCTGCACGGCATGCGGGTGTACCTGTTGATACAGGGCTGGATGCGATGAGCCGCTTTGCGGGCGTAAAACGACGTATGGAATTACGCGGGGAAGCAAACGGGGTCAGGGTATATGATGACTTTGCCCATCACCCGACGGCAATAAGGCTATCCTTGCAGGCGCTCAGGCAGCAGGTAGGGAATCAGCGAATTCTGGCCGTGCTGGAGCCGCGCTCGAATACCATGCGCATGGGCGTGCATCGCGAGCAGCTGGCGCCATCGCTGGAGGCTGCTGATCGCGTATACCTGTTCCAGCCTCCGGATACCCAGTGGTCCGTGAATGAAGTTGCTGTTCGCGTTGGAGAACATGCTGATTGTTTCGATGATATACAACAGCTGGTCGATGCACTTGGCGAACAGGCAAAGCCGAATGATAATGTCCTTGTCATGAGTAATGGTGGATTCGACAACATACATCAACGAATACTGGAAAGACTGGCGTGATTAAGGCGCTCAAACAGTATCTTGCAAACGCCCTGGATACCTCGGCCTATGAAGACGAAGCCCAGTCGCTGAAACTGGCGTGCACCGTGATGATGTTTGAGGTGTTACGCGCCGATGCCAATACCCATCCGCATGAAATAGAAAAAATCAGCCAGCATGTGCGGCAGGCATTTGGCCTGAATCAGCAGGAAACTGATGCGCTCATGCAGCAGGCCCGGCACGAAACCGAGCATGCTGTTTCACTCCACGAGGTGATACGTGCAGTAAACGATGGATATAGCCCGGAACAAAAGACGGGCCTGATTCGGATGTTATGGGATGTGGCCTATGCGGACGGGGAACTTGATAAATACGAGGAGCATATGATTCGCAAGCTTGCTGACTGGCTATATGTGCCGCACAGGGATTTTATTCGTACCAAGCATCAGGCTGCAGCGGGGAATTAATGCGACAGCGTGACACATAAAAAAAGCCCGGCATAGCCGGGCTTTTTGTTCTGCATATGCGGGTCAATCAGACCATGTCTTTAAGACCTTTCAGAGGCAGTACCTTCACCACGTTGCGAGCAGGTTTTGCCTTGAACATGGTTTCCTGACCGGTAAATGGATTGATACCTTTACGGGCCTTGGTTGCTGGTTTGCGTACTACCTTGATTTTCATCAGGCCAGGTACGGTGAAGTGGCCAGGACCTGAACGTTTGCTCAGGTTTTTCTTGATAAGTGTGTTGAGTGCAACAAAAACTGAATCGACGTCTTTGCGTGTTAAGCCGGTTTCATCGGCTATTGAAGAATAAATCTGTGATTTGGTGGGTGCCTTCTTTACCGCGGTGGCTACCTTTTTCTTGGCCTTTTTCTTGGCGGGCATTCGCTTCTCCTTAATGGGGTGGTCATTGGAACTCTTTTAAATTCGAGGCAGTAAGATAGCAAAAAAAATGCACGGCGCAAGCGGAAAATGCCTGTATTGTAGTGTTTTATGAAAAATAACCGAGTATTTCCCGGTTTTTCACTTTTTTGATACTGTAAAATCAGTATCGTCGCTCATATAAATATTTGCATTAAATAATATAAGCAAAAAATCAGAAAGCGATATATCTCGCGATATCCTGTAGTGGCGGGATCAACAGCAGTTTGAGGAAGAACAGCGCAATCAATGCCAGCATTGGGCTCAGATCGATTCCACCCATCGGTGGCAGTAATCTGCGGGCCGGTCTCATGACTGGTCGAGTCAGTTGCTCAAGTATGGGAGCGATCGGATTGTGGTGATAGGGTGAAGATACCCAGCTCAGCAGGGCCAGTATAATGATCGCGAATATAAACAGGTTAAATGCCTGGTTGAGCAGTTCAACGATACTCAGGTATAGCAGTGCCACCAGCGCAAGTTTGGCGCCAACTACCAGTGAGATGAGGACCAGCGCAATGAACTGTAATGCCAGCATGAGTACCAGTGATGAGGTGTCTATCTTGCCTATGCTGGGAATGAAACGGCGCAACGCCTTCAACGGCGGATTGGTTGCCTTGACGATTACCTGCGACAGCTGGTTATAGAAATCCACGCGAAACAGCTGGAAGAAAAATCTCAGCATTACCACCAGGATGTACAGGCCAAACAGTACCTCGATGAGAAACACCAGCGGCTCATTCAGGTAATTACCCATTGTTGTCACCCGCCAGTTCCTCGGAAAGCTCGACTGATCGATTGGCAGCAGCGCGTATGGCATCGTCAACCAGTTCAATGAATCCGCCATCGATCAGGGTCTGTATAGCGCGTTCGGTGGTGCCACCTGGAGAAGTGACCCTGCGCCGCAGTTCCTCAATGCTGGAGTCAGACTGCATCGCCATGGCAGCGGCGCCTGATGCGGTCTGTGCCGCCAGCATGCGCGCTTGTTCTCCGCTCAGGCCTTGCGATGTTCCAGATTTGATCATCGCTTCAATCATCAGGAAGAAATAGGCAGGCCCGCTGCCTGACATGGCAGTGACAATATCGATCATCGATTCCTCCGGAAATCGGATTACCTTGCCAACGGTTTGCATGATCGTGGTGGCGGTCTGGATATCCTGAGTGGTTGACTGCTCATTGGCGTACATACCGCTCATGCCCAGCCCAAGCAGCGCAGGAGTATTCGGCATGACCCTAATACACGCGGTTGGTGTGCCAAGCCAGCCGGTTATGCTGTCGCTCTTGATGCCTGCCGCGATAGAGATGACGAGAACGTGATCATGCGTGATATGGGCCGCAATTTGCGCGCAGATGCTTTGCAGCACCTGCGGCTTGACGGCCAGTACCAGCACGTCGGCCCATTGCGCCATGGCGGCGTTATCGTTGATGATTTCAACGCCGAGCGCCTTCGCCTGTTCAGGAGGTGCCGGATCTGATGCCCGGATGTCATCAGCCGGATGCCCGGCCTGTAACAGGCCACCAATCAGGCTGCAGGCCATATTGCCCGCACCGATAAATCCGATTTTAGTCATTATTCAGGTTTCTTCCCGGTATGCCGTGAGCCGAAAATAGCGGTACCGATTCGCACCATGGTGGTGCCCTCGGCGATCGCCGCCTCCATGTCTCCCGACATTCCCATGGACAGCGTATCGATACCCTCGTGTGATTTTTTCAATTCCATATATATTGATGCCAGCGATGCAAAGGCCTTGCGCTGCATAGTCAACTCTGTGCTTGGCGCGGGTATCCCCATAATACCCCGCAGGCGTAATCCCGGTAAATCGATTACCGTGGAAGCGAATTCGGCAACTTCGCTGCGGTCAATTCCGGACTTGCTGGTTTCACCACTGATATTGACCTGGATGCAGACGTTGACTGGGGGCAAATCTGCCGGCCTTTGCTCACTCAGACGCCGGGCATGTTTCATTGAAGCAACGCTGTGTACCCAGTCAAAGTGCTCGGCAATCTTCCTGGTTTTATTGCTTTGGATCGGCCCGATGTAGTGCCATTCAATATCCAGATGCGCCAGCGTTTCTATTTTGCCCAGTGCCTCGTCGACATAGTTTTCGCCGAAGGCGCGTTGGCCGGCCTCATAGGCCAGCTGGATCTGCCCGGCCGGGAAAGTCTTGCTGACGGCGAGCAGGCGTATGTCCTCAGGATTTCGGCCATATTGTTCGGCGAGTAATGCGATCCTGCTATTAACAGCTTTCAGGCTTGATTTTATGTCGTTTGTCATGCGGTTGTCGTCAGCCAATGGCCGTTGCTAATCACTGTGTTAAGTGCCAAAATCCTATTAATCCGTTTCGCGTGCCGGAGCGGAACGCGCACAGAATAACAAATGGGGAGATCATAATGGATATTGGTGAATTACTTGCATTTGGTGTGAAAAACGGTGCCTCGGATTTGCACCTGTCTGCCGGTTTGCCCCCCATGATCAGAGTCGACGGAGACGTCAAGCGAATCAATGTGCCAGAGATGGATCACACCATGGTACATGACATGGTGTATGACATCATGAATGACAAGCAGCGCAAGGACTACGAGGAATTTCTGGAAACCGACTTTTCATTTGAAATACCCGGCCTGGCACGCTTTCGTGTTAACGCGTTCAACCAGAATCGTGGCTCCGCCGCCGTTTTTCGTACGATTCCTTCCGATATTCTCAGCCTGGAGCAGTTGAACTGCCCTGAAAAATTTGCCGAGCTGGCGATGCTGCCACGTGGCGTGTGTACCGTTTGTGGACCAACCGGTTCGGGCAAATCAACGACATTGGCGGCAATGCTCAACTTTCGTAACGAGGAAGAGTTTGGTCACATCCTGACGATCGAGGATCCAATTGAATTTGTTCACCAGAGTAAACGCTGCCTGGTGAATCAGCGCGAGGTGCACCGGGACACCCTCGGGTTCAATGAAGCCCTGCGCTCGGCGCTGCGTGAGGACCCGGATGTGATTCTGGTGGGCGAGATGCGTGACCTGGAAACCATTCGTCTGGCGCTGTCCGCCGCCGAAACCGGTCATATGGTATTCGGTACCCTGCATACCAGCTCCGCTGCAAAGACAATTGACCGGATCGTGGACGTGTTCCCGGCTGATGAGAAAGACATGATTCGGGCGATGCTCTCTGAATCACTGAAGGCCGTAATCGCGCAGACGCTGTTAAAGAAAAAAGGCGGTGGC
>JBFFRZ010000113.1:0-8247 GCA_041572715.1 Gammaproteobacteria bacterium | reverse complement strand
CCAGCAATGCCAGCAAAACAATAGAGCCGACCAGGCCAGCAAGCGAAACCAGCAACAGTTCTGCGTCCGAAGTCAGCCAGGCCAGAACTGCCATCAACACAATCAGTCCCCATAGCAGTGACCAGTTAAGGCGTTCAAAGCGGTCTGGAACGGAACGCAATACCAGCATCGGGGAGGTCGATGCCAGCTGCCAGTATGCCGGCAGTGAAAAAGCAAACACCAGGGCCAGACCCAGAACACAGGCAACAACTGCTGGCATGATACTCGCCCCCGGTAAAGTGGCTGCCATGTAAGATTGCATCACTGAAACGAACATACCCTGCAGTACCCATGAAATAATCATAGCCAGCAGGCAGGCGAACAAAGTCAGGAGCAATAACTGACTAAGATAAATACCCATGATCTGATGGCGCGTGAGCCCCAGTGTTCTCAGTACTGCGGCATGGATCAGGCGCTTTTTAACCCATGCCTGCATGGCAATCCAGGTCGCCAGGCTTGCCAGTACCAGAGTAACCAGCAGACTCAACGAGAGAAACCGTTCAGCACGGTCCAGAGACGCATTGACCTCGGGCCGGGATTCACGAACCGACTGTAACTGGTAATGCTGGCCCAGGCGTCGCTTGAGCCAGTTTTGATACGCATTAACCAGATCGGGATCGCCAGCGATCAATAAACGATGGCGAACCCTCGAACCCTCCCCAATCAATTCAGTTGCAGGTAAATCATCCAGGTTGATCAAGACTCTCGGTGCAAGTGCGAACAGGTTACCGCCACGATCCGGCTCCTGTTCGATTACCGCTGACAGCCTGAATGTTGCCTGTCCCAGGGTAATCTCATCACCAAGCGAAAGCCCCAGCTTTCTCAGCAGGTTATCCTCAACCCAGACCTGACCTTGCCGAGGGATGACGTTGGTGAGCAACCGGTTATCCCGGTCTCGTGCTGTGAACTGCCCTCTGAGCGGATAGCCCGAACCAACGGCCTTGACCTCGGTCAGGGACGAATCATCGTCACTAATCAGTACGCTGGGAAACTCCATAAACCGGGACGTTTCCAGTCCACGGCCGGTTGCATATTGACGCCATTCATCAGGAATAGCTCTGGATGAGGCCACCACCAGGTCTGCCCCAAGCAGTTCATTGCTCTGCCTTTGCAATGCGCCGGCAATGCGGTCCGTTAACAGACCCACCGTTGCCATTGCAGTTACCGTCAACAACAGGGACAGGAATACCAACCGCATCTCCGGCTGCAGCAACTCGCGCCGGAAAAAACGAAAACTATTGGTCACAATTTTCATTCCAGTTCCATGATCCTGTTACAGCGCTGACTGAGCGCATCATCATGGGTAGCCAGCACAATCGCTGTCTGGTGTTTATCCACCAGGTCAAACATCAGGTCCGAGACCATCCTGCCGGTAGCATGATCAAGATTTCCCGTCGGTTCATCGGCGAAAAGTATTTCGGGCTGCAATACAAAGGCCCGGGCCAGGGCCACACGCTGCTGCTCTCCCCCGGATAACTGGGCAGGATAATGATTCATCCTCTTGTCCAGCCCGACATCAGATAACGCTGCCTCTGCCCGCGCGCGGGCATCATCAAGTGACAACAGCTCCATCGGCATCATGACGTTATCAAGTGCGGTCAGGCTGGGCAGCAGGTGAAAAGACTGGAACACAAAGCCAACCTTGCCCGCCCGTAACCTTGCCCGGCCGTCCTCGTCGAGCTCAGACAGGTTCTGCCCCAGAAGCCTGACATGACCACTTGTGGGCAAATCGAGACCAGCAAGTAATCCCAGCAGGGTTGATTTACCAGAGCCGGACGCACCAACCACCGCCAGTGATTGCGCTGCTTCCAGCTGCAGGCTAATTTCGGAGAAAATTTGAAACCTGCTCTCAGCAGTGGCAACCTCTTTCTCCAGGTTCTCGGCTTTAATCACACTATCCATGTTGCAACGATTCCATAAACGATCGAAGTGGTTTTACATTCTACTGGCTCTGGTAATAAATAGTTATTACCAGCCGGCTATTGCGTATAGCAAAACAATACTGGTCTTTGGAGACAGCCTCAGCGCCGGATACGGGCTCGAACGCGGGCAGGAATGGCCAAGTCTTTTACAAAAACGACTCGCAGCAAAACGGCTACCCTATACGGTGATCAATCACAGTATATCCGGTGAAACCAGCAGTGGCGGGCTATCAAGATTCCAGCAATCCCTGCAACAGGCCAAACCCGACCTGGTTGTCCTGGAATTAGGTGCCAATGATGGCTTGCGCGGTCTATCGCCCAAGGCAATGAGACAAAACCTCCAATCCATGATTGATATGGCCAGGGAACGGGATATTCAAGTCGTTCTGGTTGGAATGCACCTGCCCTCGAATTATGGCGAGGCATATACCACACTGTTTCACCGGCAGTTTGTGCAACTTGCACGGCAAAACCAGCTACCATTCGTACCATTCCTGATGGACAGGCTCGGTGCAGGGCTCAAGATGTACCAGTCTGATGGTCTGCACCCGACTGCTGGTGCACAACCGCAAATGATGGATAATGTCTGGCAAGTACTGGAACCCGTTTTGAGACCATGAAAAAGATGATCAATATTATCCTGCTGATTCTGGGAATCGTTATTGCTACCTCAGCCTATTCACTGTGGTCAAACAAGTTACCCTGGAAAGAACCACCGGGTGTGCTGACTCGGCTGTCGGTTTACCTGAGCCAGAACGTGGCCGAAACCAGCGATGATGCGATCTTTCCTGAATTGAAACCTCGCACCTATCGGGTTGCGGCAAAACCATTTCTGGATGAACTGACCAGTCATATAATCGCGCTCGGCTGGGCACTGCGATCTGTAGACCCGGACCAGATGATCATTACGGCTGCTGTTCAGACCAAATGGCTCAAATTTACAGATGACATCACGATAAGGCTTGAGCCGGTCTCGGCAAAAGAAACCCGGCTGCATATTCGTTCGGCATCCCGGGTCGGCACGGCTGATTTTGGCGCCAATCTGGGGCATATCCTGCGGCTGTACTGGAACCTGGGTTGAAACTCACGCCATTTCACCTGGCCATTCCGGTCAACAACCTTGAAGAATCAAGAAAATTTTATGGCGAACTGCTTGGCTGCGATGAAGGGCGTAGCAGTGAACACTGGGTAGACTTCAACTTCTTTGGCCATCAGTTGGTGTGTCACCTTGCCGATAGCATGGACGAGCAAACAACCAATCCGGTTGATGGACATGATGTGCCTGTGCCACATTTCGGCATTGTGCTGGAGATGGATGACTGGCGGCAGCTGGCAGATAAGTTAAAAGCCGTAAATACAGAGTTTATTATTGAGCCGTATACCCGTTTCGCCGGCCAGCCCGGCGAACAGGCTACGATGTTTCTGCATGATCCATCGGGCAATGCACTGGAGTTCAAGGCGTTCAGGAATATTGCCGAACAACTTTTCCAGATAGCTTGACATA
Source organism: Gammaproteobacteria bacterium (assembly GCA_041572715.1). Taxonomy (GTDB): domain Bacteria; phylum Pseudomonadota; class Gammaproteobacteria; order JAJDYQ01; family JAJDYQ01; genus JAJDYQ01. The sequence continues at coordinate 4,782 of JBFFRZ010000113.1, read as the reverse complement.
AGCGCTGCGTTGCAGGTCCATCAGTCGCGACCTCATCTGATATACAGTGCCCTATCTATACAGGATCCGGCCAGTTTGCCCAGATTCCGGGATGGCCGGAATCGGCGCATGAATCAATTCATGAATCAATTGATGTCACCACTTAAAGCAGACGCCGAACATGAATAATAAGCGGCTAATTTTGAGCGAACTTTTGTCCACCAACTTCTTCAATACTTTTTCGGTACAAATGTCTGTGTATGCATAGCCACGCGTTTGTAACCTTTCCCTTCTTTCAGCGGAGGAATGTCCGGGACAACAGGTTTCAAGTCCTTATAGGGGATTCTGTCCAGCAGATGTGAAATACAATTCAGCCGAGCACGTTTCTTGTCATCTGAAGGAACAACAAACCAGGGCGCCTGAGGAATATCAGTATGGAAGAACATCTCGTCCTTGGCCTTGGAATATTCCTGCCATCTCGACCTGGATTCCATGTCCATGGGACTCAGTTTCCAGAGTTTGTGCCGCTCCAAAGCACGCCCCTTAAAGCGCCTTTCCTGCTCCACATTACTGACCGAGAACCAGTACTTGATGAGAATAATACCCGAGCGGACCAATGCACTTTCGAATTCCGGGCAGAAACGCAAGAACTCCTGATGTTCTTCCTTGGTACAGAAACCCATTACCCTTTCTACCCCGGCCCGGTTGTACCAGCTCCTGTCAAACAGTGCGATCTCACCGGCTGCAGGCAGATGGTTGATATAACGCTGAAAGTACCACTGCGTTTTTTCCCGTTCCGTGGGTGCAGGCAACGCAACTATATTACAGATCCGGGGATTCATGTGTTGCATAATACGCTTGATGACACCACCCTTGCCCGCGGCATCACGACCCTCAAATACAATTACAACTTTAAGTCCTTTTTCCTTTACCCATTCCTGGAGTTTTACAAGCTCAATCTGGAGACGGAACAACTCTTTCTCGTAAAACTCATTTGACAGTTTCTCCTCTTTCTCCCCTCTCAGTCTTGGATCATTCTCATGGTAAGCATCCATTATTGCAGCTGTCTTTTTGTTGTCCTTTTTGGTTTTTTTCTTAGCCATAGTTTTCTCCAATAAATCGTTGTGCTTTAGTTTTAAACTGTACCACTTATGGTGATATTTTGGCGACTGATTGTAGTAATCACGTCTGCCGCCCCGCTGAGTCACCACTCTAAACGTATCCCGGTTGTCTAAATCCAGATGGCAATTTCTCTTTAGTATAGACGTAGATCAGATCAATACGAATCTTATGCAACGGCAGATGTGGCAAACGATAATCACCAGCGCGGTTACTGGCGTGACGGGATGTTAATCAAGGGCATTTCACTCTCGCACGGCTTGCGGATGAAACATAATTCCCGCTGGAGTTCCCAGACTGCCTGTCGGGGCGCTACGCCCATAGTCAATCGAATATGATGGTCCGGTCGTTGTTCACGATGATGCGTGAATGAATATGCAGACCGACGGCCCGGGCCAGTGCATTGGCCTCCAAGTCGCGCCCCATTGTGATCAACTCGTCCACGGATTTTCGGTGGTCGACCGCCCTGACCTCCTGGGTGATGATAGGCCCTTCATCCAGGTCTTCGGTCACGTAATGGCTTGTCGCTCCAATCAGCTTGACCCCCCGGGCATGTGCCTGGTGATAAGGTTTCGCCCCGGAAAAGGAAGGCAGCATGGAATGGTGGATGTTGATGATTCTGTTTTCGTAGGGTCTGATGATTTGATCCGACACGACCTGCATGTAGCGCGCCAGGATGACCAGGTCGACTTGATGATCCTTCAACAGCGCCAACTGCCGCTGTTCCTGCTCACCCTTGTTATGTTTATCAACAGGTAAATGATGGTATGGGATACCAAACCGTGCCGCCTCCGGGGACAGGTCGGGATGGTTACTGATAATTAATTCGATGCTGGCATTCCATTGGCCTGAAATGCATTTCATGATGAGCATGTAAAGGTGTGCTAACTCGCGCGTGACAAATACAGCCAGGCGTTGCGGCCTGTCATTAAGGCGAAGGTCCCAGCTCAGGTCGAATGGTGCGACGATCTCTGACTGGAAACGCTTCAACACTTCATTGTGCTGCATGGTTCGTGACGGGGCATCCCATTCCATCCGGCAAAAGAAATGATGATTCGCGATATCGACATACTGATCATAGTCAATAATCTCGGACCCCATGTCATAAACAAACTGGGTCAGCCTGGCGGCAATACCTTTCTGCAAGGGGCAGGATGCCAGAAGGACATAGCGCCCGATATCATTCATTTCTACCATGCATTCACCCCATTGTTATTGGATTATTATTGACTTGGCGCCGAATAAAGACAGCCGTAACCAGACAAAGTGCAAGGCCGCGCCCCAATATTGCAGCATGTCTCATTTAAGGGTCATACCACATCGCGGGATAATATGGACACATGCTCACTATCCAGCATTGAAGACCAGGATAGCTCTACCAGTAAAAATTAATTGCATGAGGGAGCTTAACAGATGCGATATTTACAAAATCAAGCAGCCTAGAGCTTAACTTCATATTAAGCACCTCCATGTTCTGGGTCGTAATAAATATGGATGGATGGAATTCTGATGGCGGCCAAGTCCAATAGGTCTTTAGGTGTCTGCATTACCGTCTACCAATACTTTGATCAGACCTGTGTCCACAGAATATATCCATCCGTGAATGCGCGGAACGCGTCCCTTCTTATGCATATTTCGGATCAATGACATCGCTCGCAAATGTTCGATCTGCAGCCTTACATTTTCTTCGGCAAGGAGATCAAGGTGCTGTTTTGTTGTGAGTTTATTCTTGTCGGCTAACTGCTGGGCTTTTTCGATCGCGCCACTTGCAATAAGCAGCCAATCGGCAATATAGGTATCTTCGATACCCTCAAGCATTGCCTGGATACCGCCACAATTGTAATGACCACAAACGACGATATCAGGAATCTTGAGATGTTTTACCGCATACTCGATGATTGATGCGATATTGATATCGTTAAAGGATACGATATTGGCAATATTGCGATGCACAAATATAGATCCCGGCTTGCTGTTGGTAATGACATCCTCAGAAACGCGAGAATCAGAACAGCCAATCCAAAGAATCTTCGGATGCTGGTGCGCGGCCAGTTCCTTATAGTAGTCGTCATTTTTGTTGAATTCATTTTCAACAAATTGGCGATTTCCAGTCAGGAATTCATCGATCATGAAATTTGCCACTAATGATTAGAATATGATGAGCATGCGATCATACATCTATAAATAGCCTCCTGTCTTCACATGTGTATATCACACAGGAGTTTGTAGGCATACACTGAATTGCTATGTCCTACTCCTAATCCCCTCAGGTGCAAAAAACCTGAATTCAACAATACGCCGCCTTTATCGATATGGCAGCCACATCAGCGTTAGGGATAATGTTCACTTTTACACTTATTGATGGCTTTGTCGTACTGGAGATGTATTACCCCGGCAAGCCGGTTAATTTAACTGAAGAACACTAACGGGCAGGCGCCTGTTCATTCGGACTTAACCGAAACAGCCCGTTAATACCACCGTCGCTGGTCATGTAAAGCGCGCCATCCGGCCCGGTTCCGAGGCCCATCGGCCGCGCAAATCGTTCACCTTTTTCATTCTGAAAGCCGGTCACAAAATCGTCCACCCGCACAGCCTTACCCTGCTCAAACCTTACCAGCACCAGGGCGGGCGGACGCCTTGACGAAGGATGACCACCGGAACCCCCATCAGGCTTTGTGCCCCACGAGCCATGCAGAGCGACGATGGCATCGCCATGAAACTGCTCGTTGAGATGACCATTATTGATGAAGTGCACATCCATCGGGGCATTACGTGCCGGGAAGGTGGCCACCGGTCGGGTTACATCGGTCCTTGGTGGTTTGCTCTGGATACAGGGATCCTTATTCATCTGCCTGCCGTCAAACTGGTACCAGGGCATGCCATGGAAAGAACCCTGCTCAAGCCGTACAAAGGCTTCAGGTGGTTGATCGTAACCGAGATGGTCAGGGCCGTTATTGCTTGCGTACATCACGCCAGTTGCCGGATGCCAGTCAAAACCCACCGGGTTACGCAAGCCGCTGGCCCACGCCTTCCACTGCGCAGGCCGGACAGATTCATCCAGCACCATGACACCGCCACGCCGATCATCGGCCGGATAACTATCATCGAGATATTCATCACTGCAGTTACCCGTGATGCCAAGACTGACATACAGCCGCCCATCTGTACTGACCTTCAACGAGCGGCTATTGTGACCCCATCCACCCGGTATTTTTGCTACCAGTTCGAGGTCACCCTCATCCAGATCTGTTACGTCCGGCTGATAACGGATACGAAACAAGCCTGACGTCTGTGCGATGTAAAGGTATTCACCCCGAAGTGCCAGGCTATGCGGATAGTCACTCAGTATGAGAATGAATTCCGGCTGGTTATAGGGAGGCTCCAGTTTGTATACATGACCAGAACGCGATCCCACCAGCATGTTGCCCTTCTGATCGAAATTAAACAGCCTTGGGCGCTGCATGTCTGTAGTCAGCAGTTCCAGCGAATAGCCGAGCGGCACGTGCAGCACGAAGACTTCATTGCCAACTTCTGCAATATGCCGTTCCTGTTTAATGCTTACGGGCTCAGCAAACCCCGGCGTAAAGTAAATTACACAAAGAAGGAGAATTGACCCTCTGCTCACAGAGCTCTACTTGCTTTTCTTCTCTTTCTTCTCTTTCTTCTCTTTCTTCTCTTTCTTCT
>JBFFRZ010000112.1:0-8319 GCA_041572715.1 Gammaproteobacteria bacterium | reverse complement strand
GTCATACAAAACAACTGAATACGCCCTGGCGGGCGCGATACGGCGGTGTAAATATATTCGATTGCGCATTAATTACCGATAAACTGCGCTTAATCAGACATTTTTGCATTGTCTCGCGCCCACCTGAGATTGTTTGAGTGCTTATGACGACGCATAGCATATAAAACAGGGATACATACTACTCCCCGATGAAATATCTACCGATTTTTATGAACATCCGCGACCGGGACTGCCTGGTCGTCGGTGGTGGGGAAATCGCAACCCGAAAGGTGGCCCTGCTGCACGAGGCAGGCGCCAACGTCACGGTCATGGCGCCCGAGCTCAGTAACACGCTCAAGCAATGGCTTGACGAGGGAAAAATATCACGACAGGACTGCCCGTTCGATGAGCATACCGATATCAGTGCTTACCGTGTAGTAATCGCGGCCACCAATAATGCAGAGATCAACCAGATCATTTCTGCCAAGGCCAAGGCAACCAACACTCCGGTTAACGTCGTCGATGACCCGGACACGGGCACATTCATCATGCCTTCCATCGTCGACCGTGATCCCGTGCAAATTGCGATTTCTACCGGTGGCGCTTCGCCCGTGCTGGCGAGACTGCTGCGAGGCAAACTGGAATCCACCATACCCACGGCATTTGGCAGGCTCGCAGGCCTGGTAGAAGAATTTCGTGAACAGGTGAAGAAACGTTTTGATCACGTCTCGAAGCGACGGCATTTCTGGGAACGAGTTTTTGACAGCAGTATCAGTGAGCTGCTTTTTGCCGGAAAAGATGAAAAAGCCAGGCAGGCACTACAGGCAGCACTGGATGCAGATGACCACAAGGTACAGGTCGGCGAAGTCTACCTGGTAGGTGCCGGCCCCGGCGATCCGGACTTGTTGACCTTCAGGGCCCTGCGGCTCATGCAGCAGGCCGATGTAGTCTTGCATGACCGGCTCGTCTCGCAACCTATCCTGGACATGGTCCGCCGTGACGCGGAACGCATCTACGTAGGCAAGGAAAGAGATTTCCACGCGGTAAGACAGGAAAAAATCAACGAGCTGCTGGTTGAACTGGCACAGCAAGGCAAACGCGTACTTCGCCTGAAAGGTGGAGACCCGTTTATTTTTGGCCGGGGCGGCGAAGAAATTGAAACCCTGGCCGAAAATAACGTTCCCTTCCAGGTTGTCCCTGGAATTACTGCCGGTGCCGGCTGTGCCAGTTATTCAGGTATCCCGTTGACTCATCGCAACTATGCGCAATCCTGTACGTTTGTTACCGGCAACCTGAAGAACGGTACAGTCGACCTGAACTGGCCGGCGCTGGCGGCGAGCAATCAGACAGTCGTGTTCTACATGGGCCTGAAAACGCTTTCACTGATCTGTGACGAGCTCATCAAGCATGGTCGCGCACCGGAAACCCCCGCAGCAATTATCCAGCAGGGAACCACCCGGCATCAACGGGTGCTCACGGCAACCCTGGCTACCCTGCCCGACCTGACCAAAAACGAAAAAATACTGCCGCCAACCCTGATCATCGTCGGCGAGGTTGTCCAGCTTCACGATAAACTGGCATGGTTCGAGCCGGCCGTGGAACGTGATTCCCATTGGGACCAGGTTCGCTTGTAATCCAGGAGACCAACGAGTGAAAACCTACAAGCAGATGGTCAGCGAGGTCGCTAAAGAGGTAAGCGAACTTTACCCGTGGGATGTCGAGGCCAAGGATAACCCGGACATGCTCACGCTTGATATCAGGGAACCTTACGAATTCGATGCCATGCATATCAAGCAATCAATTAATGTGCCACGGGGTATCCTCGAACAATCCTGCGAGTGGGATTACGAGGAAACCATCCCTGAACTGGTCTGCTGCAGACAGCGTGAAATCATCGTTGTCTGCCGGTCTGGCTACCGCAGTGTACTGGCGGCCTATACCATGCAGCTGATGGGCTATGAAAACGTACATTCACTGAAAACCGGGCTTCGCGGCTGGAATGATTATGAACTACCGCTTGTCGATAATGACGGCAAAGAAGTAGACATGGAAGTGGCTGATGAGTATTTTGCCAGCAAGGTACGTGAGGAACAACGCAAACCAGTTTAATTGCTACAGTCTGAACAGGCCAATACCCGGATAAAATAACAACCCAACAAGACCATAGTCATCGATGTGTATACGATAGCCACTGGTCATTTGGACTGCGCGAAAAAGAGATCACATGATGGAGGAAATGCCACCCCGGCCACAGGTTGATATTGATCTTGACCAGTTCACTTCATTGTGGGACCTGGTAAGCGATAGTGTTAACCGGTTCCCGCAGCACCCTGCCTATTACCATCTGGGCACTACGCTGACTTACCGGCAACTGGATCAGCTCAGCAAACAATTTGCTGCAAGCCTGCAACTCGACTTTGGCGTAGGAAAAGGAGACCGGGTTGCGCTGATGCTACCCAACATCCTGACGCATCCCATATCCATGTTCGGCATACTTAGAGCGGGCGCAACCGTGGTGAATATCAACCCGTTGTTCACCGGACGAGAATTACAACTACAACTTGAGGACTCCGGGGCAAAAGTTTTAATCGCCCTGGAAAACTTTGCCCATGCTTTGCCAGGCATCATTGATGAAACGCCTGTGGAAAACATTATTACTGTGAAAGCGGGAGACCTTCATGGTCTGGCGAAAGGATGGACCATTAACATGGTTGCTCGCTACATCAAGGGGCTGAAGCCTGCCCATGGCCTGAAGAGCACATCGTTTAGCAGTTGCCTGAACAAGCAAATTCAGGCAAACACTCCAGTTGAAATTCAGCAAGATGACATAGCCTACTTGCAATACACAGGCGGCACTACGGGCACGCCCAAGGCAGCCATGCTGAGCCATGGCAACATCATCGCCAACACATTACAGGCTTATTCCTGTATTACACGCGCATTTGAATTAAATAATCCGTACGTTGTTACGGCATTGCCGCTTTATCATATATTTGCGTTAACGGCGAACTGCTTTGTCGTTGCGCGCCTGGCAGGTTGCAGCCATTTAATCACCAACCCCCGGGACATGAACTCGTTTATCAAACAGCTGAAAAAAACCAGGGCACATATCATCACTGGAGTAGATACGTTATTTTCCTCCATGCTCAAGCACCGTGGCTTCAACGAGCTCGACTTTTCAAACTTGCAGCTGACATTATCCGGTGGCATGAGCGTACAGAAATCTACCGCCGCGCAGTGGCAGGCAATAACCGGAAAGCCGATTATCGAGGCCTACGGTCTGACCGAGGCATCACCTGCCATCACGACCAATCCCGTGGACAGCCCAAATTACAGTGGAAAAATTGGTTTGCCGCTGCCATTAACGGAAATATCAATACGTGATAAAGACGGCAAGCCGGTCGGCACCGGCACACCCGGTGAGCTCTGGGCAAAAGGCCCACAAGTCATGCTGGGTTACTGGAACAATCCCGAGGAGACGGCTGCGGTATTAACGGAGGACGGCTGGCTAAAAACCGGCGACATCGTTATTCAGGACGAGCAGGGCTACCTCCAGGTAATCGACCGCATAAAAGATTTAATCATTATTTCAGGGTTTAATGTCTATCCGAGCGAGATTGAGGGTGTATTGTGTAACCACCCTGAAATCTCCGAGGCCGGGGTGGTTGGCATTCGTTCGAATGGCGACAATGAAACCATCAAGGCCGTGATCGTCAAACAGGATCCCGGATTAACCAAAGAACAAATAATTGATTATTGCCGGGGAAATCTGGCCGCCTATAAAATTCCAAAAATCATCGAATTCACGGATCGACTACCAAAAAGCAACATAGGAAAAGTACTACGACGAGAATTACGATGACGTCTTTGCATTGTCATCAATGCAGGTATCTTTGTCATGGGCAATGAATGAATCCAGTTCCGAGCGATCCACATCTTCAGGGGTACGCAGCCGTTCGGGCAGAAGCCATGCGGCCAGCGCGGGCAACAGCAGAATGGCGCCCAGCATATTAACCAGGAACATGAAGGTGAGCATGATGCCCATGTCTGCCTGAAACTTGAGATCGGAAAATATCCAGGTCATCACGCCAAAGGCCAGAATCACCGCGGTAAAGACCACACCGCTACCCGTGATCGCCAGCGTTAAGCGGAAGGCTTCCCTGAATGCCATGCCCTGCTTCATCAGGCTTTGCAGGCGACTGAAAATATAGATACCGTAATCCACGCCAATACCGACACCCAGCGCAACCACCGGTAAAGTATTTACCTTGAGCCCAATTTCGAGCCAGGACATCAATGCATAGGCAAGAACACTGACCAGGCCCAGCGGCAACACCACGCACAACATGGCCAACACTGACCTGAATGTCAGCAGACAAAGCACGATGATCGCAAGAAAGACGTTTATCAGGATCGGAAACTGTGCCGCACGCACGGCTTCATTGGTTGCCGCCATCACACCTACATTATGACTCGCCAGCTGATAGCTCACCTTGTCCGATGCATACTGACTTCTGTATGACTTAACCGCATCGATGATGCGATCAATGGTTTCAGCCTTGTGGTCCCGGGTAAAAATCATCACCGGCATTACACTGCAGTCCCGGTTGAGCAGACCGCTGCTGGTCGGCACGTAAGCGACCGACTGAACCATCATGTGGTGGTTACGCGGTAACTCCCGCCACTTCAGACTGCCTTCATTCCAGCCTGCATTGATCTGCCTGGCAACACTGGCCAGGGAGATGATGGACTGAACCCCTTCGACATTACTCATAAACCAGCCAAAACGATCGATATCACGCATAACCTCGTAATTGATGCAGCCATCCTTTTCTGTCTCCACGATGACTGAAAGGACATCTACGCCGATCGAGAAGCGCTCGGTTATTTCCCGGGTATCGAGGTTATAGACAGAGTCTTCATGAAATTCGGGTACTCCCTGGTGCAGATCACCTATACGAATCTCTGATCCTTTCCAGAACCCAGGTATGGCTAGCGCGACCGATATCAGAATAATCACCATCGCAGTTTTTCTGTGGGAGACATGCGCCAGCACATCCCAGACATGTCTTAACAACATACCGCGCTTGATCATACGTTCGCGATACTCATCGCCTAGATGAACATAGGAGACCATCACTGGCAACAGGATGAGGTTGGTCATGATAACCACGGCAACACCGAGGCTCGCTGTTATGGCCATCTCACGAATAATTTCTATATCGATAAACAGAATCGTGAGAAAACCGACCGTATCACTCAGCAGGGCTATTCCTCCGGGGACCAGTAACTGACGAAAGCTTGCCCTGGCTGCCTCTTCACTGTTCTTTTCGGTAAAAACTTCGGCACGGACTGCACTTACGATCTGCATACCATGACTCACCGCAATAGCGAAAACGAGAAAGGGGACCAGGATAGACATTGGATCGATACCAAAACCCAGTAGCGGCAATAGGCCAAGCTGCCATATAACCGCCATCAAGGAACAGGCAATGGTGATCATCGTTAGCCTGAATGACTGCATGTAGATATAAACCATGATCACGGTCAATATAAAGGCGATTGCGAAAAACAGCTTCACGTCAGCCGCACCTGCATGAATATCACCCACCACCTTGGCGAAACCGATTATATGAACACCCAGTCCCGTGTCCGCAGAGGCCACATCCACATTGATTGAATCATTGCCAAAGCGTGAACGGATTCTGGACTCGAGTAGATCTGCGACCTTGATATAGTCCAGCTTCTCACCAGTATTGGGGTTTATTTCCAGTAACGACGCACTAATGATCGCTCCGCTGAAATCATTGGCTACCAGGCGTCCGACATAATTTGATTTCAGCAGGTTTTTTCTGACCTGTTCCAGACCTTCCTTCGTTGGCCTGAAATCAGCCGGTATGATGTTGCCACCCGAAATACCGTCTTCTACTACCTCGGTAAACCTGACGTTGGGTGTAAACAGTGACGATACCCGGGAGCGGTCAATGCCCGGAATGAAAAAGACTTCGTCAGTGGCCGCTTTGAGCGTTTTAAAAAACTCTGGGGTAAAAATGTCGCCTTCATCGACGGTCAATGCCACCAGTATGCGGTTTGCCCCGCCAAATTCATCGCGATACTTGACGAAGGTTTTCATGTACTCATGTTCAAGCGGAAGTAACTTGCTGAAACCGGCGTCGACCTGGAGGTTACCCAGCGAATAGCCCATGAAAATACTGATGAGTACGAAGAGCGAGATGACTATTTTGCGATAGCTGAAAACCAGCGCTTCCAGTGTGGCAGTGATCAGGGCCCCGGGCACTACTGGCACTCCCCGAAAAGCTTGCTGTTGAATATCAAGCACAGATCCAGTGTGCTTACGCCTTGCTCACCCGCAAGCACCAGTCGCCAATCAATCAACACGATATCTGATAATGCCGTGCGTTTGGGCATCCTGAACAGGCTTACATTCTTCAACTGCTTATCGAGCAGTAATACCACGCCTGCATGACCCGCAATGATTACATGACCGGAGTCCAGTCGATCGATTGCGGTTAGTGCCGTCTCGATACCAGTAGATACGGGGCGCCAGTTTTCGCCAGCGTCTTCTGAAATATATACACGGCCACGTAGTCCGACCACAACCACGGTGTCATTAAATACAGCTATGTCGAAAAATGATCCCTCGTAAGGCAGGTCCAAAGCCTCCCAGGTTTCACCCGCATCCTGTGAACGGTAGACATAACCGGATTCGGCGGCAATATACAGGTTCCCCGCCCCATCACCGTCAATGGCATTCAAATGGTAATCGTGCTCTTCGTTAACCAGACGATCCTGCCAGGTCTGCCCTCCATCCGAGGTAGTCAGAAAATAACCGTATGCGCCGATGGCGATGCCGTTATCTGCATCGCTGAACCAGATATCCAGTAATGGCCTTTGTTCATCGATGGCTTCAAAGATTTTTTGCCAGCTTGAACCGCCATCCGAGGTTTTTAGAATAACCGCATCATGACCTGCAGCCCACCCATGTTGACCGTCCACCATGTGAATCGCGTTGAGAAGCACCTGGGTTGGCACATCGGCCTGTTGCCAACTATCAAGGCTGTTGTTTGCTGCCCGAAGAATATGGCCGTGGATGCCCGTGGTAAAAACATGATCATCAACCTGATCGATAGCGGTCAGTAATGACCCGGAAGCCAGCGGCGCCAACCAGGCATGATCCGGATTTTCAGATATCCTGATTTCGGCAGTGGCGGCAGCTGAAACCAGAAAAACAAAACCGACGATGACACCTGGCAATTGTTGTAAAACAATTGACAGTCGCACTGACACGCAGCTTTCAGGTCATCGACGGCCCGAACGCCTTAAGGCTGATACCGTGAAATCCGACGGATTGGTATCGGTGTTAAAATCTGCTGTAAACGATTCTTCGTTGTTCAACCCCATCGCCAGGTAGCGCCCTGATTGCAAATCGTAATGAACTTCAAGCGTTGTCCATACGACCGGCACATCGTAGTAATTAATTACATGGGCATCCGATACTCGCCATAACTGGTCCCGGTTATCGTACTGATCGACATGCAGGATCTGCCAGGAATCTTCGTCGATGTAAAAGGTACGCCGTTTGTAGAGATGACCGGAACCCGGCTTCAACACTGCATCGACAACCCATACACGATGCAATTCGTAGCGCAGATGATCCGGATTCAGATGCAGGGGCTGCAAAATATCATTGTATTTAAGTTCCTTGCTATGCAGCTTGTAGGAATTGTACGGCACGTAAATTTCTTTCTTACCGATCAACTCCCAGTCGTATCTTTCCGGACTGCCGTTGTACATATCGAACTGGTCACTGGTCCGTAAGCCGTCTGCAGCAGTGCCCGGATTATCAAAGGCAACATTTGGCGCACGACGCACTCGACGCTGACCGGGATTATAGACCCATGCCTTGCGGGGTTCGATGTTCTGGTTCAGTGTTTCATGCACCAGCAGAACGGTTCCTGCCAGCCTTGGCGGCGCCTGTATATCCTGTATGAACATACCGACAAGATTATTTGTGGCAGGATCGGTCTCCGCATCGTGATAGACAAAGCGGGTATCGTCGACCAGCTTGACCAGCGTGTAATCACCTGAACGTGTCATCGGTGCCTGCCCGACATTACGTTTACTGTTATCGCCGCGGTAGCGCAGGATATGGTTCCAGATCGCTTCATGGCCATTTTTCGGGATGGGGAACGGTATACCGACGGTCGCGCCCGTCACCCCATTACCGTCTTCCGTCAGCTTTGCGGTCGTCGCAACCCTGGCAGTGGCATCGTAAATACGCTGGGGTAATGCAGCACTGCGGCGCGTCGGGTAGACACT
>JBFFRZ010000111.1:0-8445 GCA_041572715.1 Gammaproteobacteria bacterium | reverse complement strand
GACTCGATTGATTTTTCACTCCGGTACATCAAGTCAACACCTGATGACCCTGCGGTCAACAGTTCCAGCTATCGCACTTATCAGTACTCTATCTTCTACCTAACCCGGTTCTAGATAGACTGACTTAATTGTCCTTAGTAGCCTCTCCTGGGGCCGGAGTAGTCATCCTCGTGGAATACATAGGGCGGTGACCTGCCTACCAACGCTTCGATCAGCGCCAGTTCCTGGTCGGTATGATCTACAAATGGCGCCTTTCTGATGCTCTGCCCGGAAGAGGCGCTGCCGGCAATATAGACCGGCTCGTCATGGTGCTCGGAAACAACCGTCTTCTTGCTGGCAGGATCATTTATCGCCGATATGTCCGTTTTGCCATAACAGGTACAGAAATAGGTCAGTTCCGGGTCGGCTTCTGCGTACCAGCCGGTGCCGCGTACGCCGATAGTCGCCGTGGGCGTTGAAACATTCATTGGTGAATTTCTTGAAACCGACAGGACTTTTCCTGCCAGCAGTCTCAATGCAGAAATGAATGGCGAGCTATCGGCTTCCTTTATCCCGCCATCAATTACCATCCTGGTTTTGCTGCGAAGGATCATGGAATTCCCGCCAACCACAAAGATCAGCTCGCTATCGGGACCCGTCTCAAGGGTATCGCCGGGCTTGATGATGGACTGCTGAGTGGCATTGCCACCATTGATGGTGGCGCTGCCCGTGAGGCGATAGATCGATTTTCCAGCCGGCATTTTTTTTGGCTTGTCCCCAAACAGGCTCCATGCCCGCGCATCGCCAAGCAGTGCTGCCGAGGAAAATAATCCCAGCGAAAGCGCCTGGACCAACACTCTACGACGTGGATCATCAATATCGTTTGAGCTGCTCATCATTTTCCCCGTTTGTGATTATTGTGTTTCTTGCGGCCGACGATAATACATCGATGAACAATTTTCTACTGCCGGGCGCTCACTTACTGCGATCATTCGGCAAAGACCAGAGCATAGTTTCACGATGTGCACCACCTTGCCAGTTATGTACCCGCATCCTCTTCTGATTCGAGCGCATACTGAATATGCTCACTGGTAAAACCGCGCTGCTGCAGGAAACGTGAACGCTTTGCCTTGTCCTGGTAATCACTGACCGGCCTGTTCGCGTATTTTTTTCGATACGCGCTGAGCGCATGATCAAACCAGTCAATATCCATGGACCGCATGGTTCGATTAATCATGCTTTCATCAACGCCATGCTGCTTGAGTTCCGCGGTGATTCTGTAAGGGCCATGGCCACGCTGAATACGTGCGATTATCCATGACTCGGTAAAACGTTCATCACTTTGCAGATCTTTGTCGATCAGCGTTTGCAGGGCCGCATCGATTTCCTGCTCAGCAAAACCTCGAGCGGACAGTTTATTGCGCAGCTCATGCTGCGAGTGCTCACGCCTTGCAAGAAACTCGACTGCTTTCTGAAGCGCCGTTATTTCCCGGGGCATGTTTCAGGTGACTAGATCTTGATTAATGTGTTGAAGCGCACGCAACGGGTTTTCAGCCTGAGTAATCGGCCGCCCAATCACCAGGTAACTGGCGCCTGCCGCGATCGCCTTCTGCGGTGTCATGATCCGCTTCTGATCATTGCTGTCTGCATTGGCGGGGCGAATGCCGGGCGTGACCAGAACAAAGTTTTCCCCACGCGATGCGCGCAGACGTTCCGCTTCCATAGCCGAGCAGACCACACCATCCAGCCCTGATGCAGCCGCAAGCGCCGCCAAACGATCGACGTTCTCAGCGGGTTCACCATTAATGCCTACTTCGTGTAAATCACTGCTATCCATGCTGGTCAGGATAGTTACGGCAATCAGCAACGGTCTGTGCTGATAAGTGGCAATTGCTTCTGCAGCTGCCTGCATCATCTTCTGCCCGCCAATGGCGTGCACATTGACCATCCAGACACCCAGGTCGGCAGCTGCCCGGCAGGCTGCTGCAACCGTGTTCGGAATATCATGAAATTTCAAATCCAGGAAAACATCAAAACCCTTTAACTGAATGGCTTCAACGAACTGTGGGCCGCCACGAACAAACAGCTCCTTGCCTACTTTCAGGCGACACCTGGATGCATCGAGCTGGCTCACCAGCGCTGTCGCCTGTTTTGTATCAGGAAAATCCAGTGCAACGATAACTTTGGGATCAGACATATTCAGAGAACCTCAGATCAGTTCGTCACTCCCGCGCAAGCGGGAGCCTAATGCATTCATTTTCATGGATCCCCGCTTTCACGGGGATGACAATCCATCATTCAATCAAGCCAATGGTGGCACCAGCTTCCTAATGATAATAGGTTCCGATGAAAAATAAGATATTTTCGTGAGAACAAGGAGCATCCGCACACAGAACCGCAGTGTATAAGCAATACATGAGGATTCGAGTACGGATGCGACACAGTTATCGCGGAAATAGATATTTTTCAGCGAAGCTATTCGCCCTCGACTCCGTGGACCGGCTTCATCGTATGCCAGTTCTTGCACCCGGGACACTGCCAGTGCAGTGAACGCCCCTTGAAGCCACAGGTGACGCAGTTATAAACGGGCTTGTTTTCCAGTAACTTTTGCGTCAGGTCCCGCAGGATCATCAGGTTATCCCGGGCACTTTCAGCACAGTAGGCCAGGTGTACATCGATCAGCTTGTCCAGCCCGCGCACCGAAGGACGTCGTCGCAATTGTTCAGTAACATAGATTTCAGCTGCCTCATCGCCATCACGACGCTGTATCAAGTCTGCCTGTGCGAGCATGGGCGACAGGCCATCCGATTTTTCTACCAGCTCGGAGAGGTAGCCCATAACTTCATAGGGTTTGCCCAGTCGTGCATAGCACGCCAGCAGGCTATCGATGATTTCCGGGATGTATTCAATATCCTGCTGTTCTACTCTTTTGTAAGCCTGGATCGCCTTTTCATAGTCGCCCTCATCTTCATAAAT
Organism: Gammaproteobacteria bacterium; assembly: GCA_041572715.1. Lineage (GTDB taxonomy): Bacteria > Pseudomonadota > Gammaproteobacteria > JAJDYQ01 > JAJDYQ01 > JAJDYQ01. The sequence goes on along the minus strand of JBFFRZ010000111.1, from coordinate 5,490 downwards.
ACTGCCGAAAACCAGGTTAGCCCGGACACAGCCAGGGTCGGTACTCAGTGCACGCTCGAGATATCGAATTACGGCACTTTGATCACCCCTTTCACGTGTCTGCTCTGCAAGCTCACAGAAATACTGGGCCATGACGCTGTCGAAGTTTTTGTCCGTCTGGTTGCCCAGCTCGCGGGTGGCTTCGATCGCGCTGATCCAGTCTTTTTCCTGCTCGTAGATATCAATCAGGTAGCCTAATGCGCGCGGATGCTTGCCCGGGTGACGTATGATCTCCTTGAACAGGTCTTCGGCACGGTCGAGCAAGCCAGCCCGCATGTAGTCCTCCGCCAATGCGTGTAACGCCTGCGAGCGCTGTTCATCGGTCAGGTTTTCCCGTGCGATCAGGTTTTGATGTATACGAATGGCGCGATCTACCTCACCCCGTTTGCGAAACAGGTTGCCTAATGCGAAGTGGGTCTCGACTGTGTCTTTATCCACCTCGGCCATGCGCAGAAAGACTTCAATCGCCTTGTCCTGCTGCTCGTTGAGTAGATAGTTCAGTCCCTTGAAATACTCGGTATTGAACTGGTTCGTAGAATTCTTGCCGGAACCTTTGCCGCTTCTGGTGGCTGCATACCAGCCCGAGGCCGCGGCGACAGGCAATAGCAGGAGGAATGCGGTACTTAAATCAGCCATCTTACAACCAAGCTGAGCGACAGATTCATTCAGCTCGCTCGACTGAAAATTTTATTCATTGTTCTCACGTAACTTGAGGGCTTCCATCTCGCGGTGCATGCCTTCATCAACACGCTCGCGCAGTTCCTTTCCTGGTTTGAAGTGAGGCACATATTTGGCGGGCAAGGCAACTGACTCACCCGTTTTCGGATTACGACCAATGCGTGCAGGCCGGTGATGTAATGAAAAACTACCGAATCCACGAATTTCGATGCGGTCTCCATTCGACAGCGACTGACTCATCATTTCCAGCAGACTTTTAACCGATAACTCAATATCGCGGTATGCCAAATGGTTCAGTTTTCGTGACAAATTTTCAATAAGCTCTGATTTGGTCACTCCTACCCCTCCCAAAGGATCGTACTCATTATCAGCTGACCAGTCAGACTGAATTCATACAGCCTGACTGGTACCTCCAGCATATTTATTCTTTATTGCCTTCCATTTGTTCTTTCAGCAAGTCACCAAGGCTTGCAGTACCTACAGATGCATCAGACGTGGCATATTCCTTGAGCGCCTTGTTTTCCTCATCTGCCTCCATCGCCTTGATTGACAGCGAAATTGCACGATTCTTGCGATCTACGCCGGTAAATTTGGCTTCAACCTCATCACCCACCTTGAGCGCGGTACGAATATCGTCTACGCGATCACGCGAGATTTCAGAAACACGCAGCTGGCCTTCAATACCATCGCCCAGATCAACAGTCGCTGCCTTGGCATCAATTTCGGTAACCGTACCTTTAACGATACTACCTTTTGGATTGGCTGCAACAAAGTTTGAAAATGGATCCTGGTCCATCTGCTTGATACCCAGCGAGATACGCTCGCGCTCGGAATCAACAGCCAGTACCACGGCCTCAATTTCCTGTCCTTTCTTGTAATTACGGACTGCCTCTTCACCCGGTATGTTCCAGGAGATATCTGACAGATGAATCAGGCCATCTATACCGCCCGGCAAGCCAACGAAGATACCGAAATCGGTAATCGACTTGATCTGGCCAGAAACGTTGTCGCCCTTGTTTTGGGTCGCAGCAAACTCATCCCATGGATTTGGCTTGCATTGCTTCATGCCCAGTGAAATGCGGCGGCGCTCTTCATCGATGTCCAGCACCATAACCTCAACTTCATCACCTATCTGTACGAGCTTGGACGGACTGACATTCTTGTTGGTCCAGTCCATTTCAGAAACGTGTACCAGGCCTTCAACCCCGGATTCGATTTCAACGAAACAACCGTAATCGGCAATGTTGGTGATGTGACCAAACAGGCGTGAGCCTTCAGGATAACGGCGTGCAAGATCTGCCCAGGGATCATCACCCAGCTGTTTCAGACCAAGAGAAACGCGATTCCGCTCCTTGTCGAACTTAAGTACCTTGACATCGATTTCCTGACCAACTTCCACCATCTCAGACGGGTGCTTGACCCGCTTCCAGGCCATGTCAGTAATATGCAGCAGACCATCAACACCACCCAGGTCAACGAATGCACCGTAGTCAGTCAGATTCTTGACAACACCCTTGAGGGTCTTGCCTTCTTCCATACTGGACAGCAACTCTTCGCGCTCTTCACTGTACTCGGTCTCAACGACCGCACGACGTGAAACCACCACGTTGTTACGCTTCTGGTCGAGCTTGATAATCTTGAATTCCAGTTCCTTGCCTTCAAGGTAAGATGTATCTCGTACCGGACGGACGTCAACCAGTGAGCCTGGCAGGAACGCCCGAATATCACGCATTTCAACAGTAAAACCACCTTTAACCTTGCCAGTGATCACACCGGTAACAATTTCATCAGCAGCCTGCGCCTTTTCCAGGTCGTCCCAGGCACGTGAACGTTTTGCCTTTTCACGAGACAGTTTGGTTTCACCAAAACCGTCCTCGAATGCATCAACGGCAACCTCGACTTCATCACCAACCTGTACTTCGATTTCACCGTTCATGTCCTTGAATTCGGACAGGGGGATCACCCCTTCAGACTTCAGACCCGCATGCACTACAACCATGTCCGGGCCTACTTCCAGAACGTGTCCCTTGACAATCATGCCAGGGCGCATTTCCAGATTTTTTACGCTTTCTTCAAATAACTCTGCAAAACTTTCACTCATTTTATATACATCCTGATGTATCACGACCCTCCACACTGGTACCAAACCAATGTCAGCTTGCCCGTCGTGGATTGATTAATAAAAGTTTGGCCTTGCCGGCAAGGCTGCATGACCAAACAGGTTAAATAACTGCTTTCTCCGCGAGATACTTCTTTGCCTTTTGCAAAACCTGTTCGATCGTCAAACTGGAAGAATCCAGCAGGTAAGCATCGTCAGCAGGCCTGAGCGGAGAGGCGGCGCGATTGGCATCACGCGCGTCCCGTTCGGCGATTTCCTGCGAAAGGGCGCGAAAGTTAGCATCAAAACCCTTTTGTTTCAACTGGTTATAGCGTCTCTGAGCCCTTTCTTCCACACTTGCGGTCAAAAATATCTTTGCGGGGGCCCCGGGGAACACGGTTGTGCCCATATCCCGGCCATCCGCAACCAGGCCCGGTGGCTGCTCAAAATCCCGCTGACGCTTGAGCAAAGCCTGCCGTACGCCGGGCATGGCAGCGACTTTCGAGGCCGCATTACCCGCGGTTTCAGTCCGAATCTGGCTCTCGACTGACTGCCCGCCGAGCATGGCATGGGTAACACCTTCAATAGTGGAAAAACTGACCGGCAAGGCCTCCGCCAGCGCGATCAGTTCCTCTGACTCAGATTCGATCGAAATATTTTTTTCCAGGGCAGCATACGCCAGGATCCGATAGAGCGCCCCGCTGTCCAGTAAATGCCAGCCCAGTTCGTCTGCCAGCAGCTGGGCTATGGTGCCTTTACCCGAGCCGCTCGGCCCGTCAATCGTAACGACGGTCATTCAACAACCAGTTGCAGCCCGGCTGAACCGGCAAGACCTGCGAAATCAGGAAAGGAAGTATCAACATTGGCGCAATTGTTGATCCGGATTTCACCTGAGGCACGAAGTGATGCCATGGCAAATGACATCGCGATGCGGTGATCGTCATGAGTTTCGACCTCACCCGGGGAGAATCCATCGCCTCCCTCGATGATGATGCCATCGGCGGTCGGTTCGGCCGAAACACCAAGTATCTTCAGGCCATCTGCCATAACCTGGATACGGTCACTTTCCTTGACGCGCAGTTCCTCCGCACCGGTCAGAACCGTCCGACCTTTCGCGCAGGCAGCCGCGATGAAGATCGAGGGAAACTCATCAATTGCCAGCGGCACCAGTTGTTCAGGTATTTGAATCCCCTTGAGCGGAGCCGAGCGAACCCGGATATCGGCCACCGGCTCACCACCAACTTCCCGTTCGTTGTAGATGGCAATATCTGCGCCCATTAATCGCAGGATATCAATTACACCGGTACGGGTCGGGTTCATACCAACGTGCAGCAGGACAATATCTGAACCCTCGGCAATACTGGCACCAACCATGAAAAATGCTGCTGAGGATATATCCGCGGGCACATCGATTTCGGTCGCGGTCAAACGGCCACCACCGCCAAGACAAACCTTGCCAGTTGCCGGATTATCGACCTGGTATCCAAAGCCACGAAGCATGCGCTCGGTATGATCACGGGTAGGTGCCGGTTCAGTGACACAGGTCTGGCCTTTTGCATACAAACCCGCCAGCAGTAAACAGGATTTCACCTGCGCGCTGGCTACTGGCAACGCATAATCAATGCCGTGTAATACCGCCCCACCACTGATATCAATGGGTGCCGTGCCCTCTGCCGTGGTGCTGACATCAGCGCCCATGGATTTGACCGGATCGGTTACCCGGCGCATCGGGCGCGACATCAGCGAGTGGTCACCAATCAGGGTGGTATCAAACGACTGCCCGGCAAGCAGCCCGGTCATCAGGCGCATACTGGTGCCGGAATTACCCATATCCAGAACGGTGGCCGGGGCTTTTAACCCATCAATCCCGACGCCGTGAATAACGACCTCGCCACACTCAGGGCCCTCGATTTCAACACCCATGGCACGAAACGCGTTCAGGGTAGCAAGACAGTCTTCACCTTCCAGAAAGCCATGTACCCTGGTAACGCCGTCGGCCAGCGCGCCGAACATGATAGATCGATGAGAGATCGATTTATCGCCCGGCACCCGGATTTCTCCGGCCAGGTGACCGCCGGGTGACATCACAAATACAGGTGAATTACTCATGGCTCAGGACTCTCTTTCTCTTTCATCCAGCAAACGACGGAAATGGGCACGCGCATCATGTGCCTCGCTAAACATCGTATGTAAGGTGCCCTCGTCTGATTGCCTGACAGCTTCCTGCAGTCGATCTAGTTCTTCGCGGTAGCGATCGATCGCAGCAAGAATGGCTTCACTGTTTGAAAGACAGATATCCCGCCACATGACCGGGTCACTCTCAGCGATGCGGGTAAAGTCGCGCAGCCCGCCCGCTGCATATCGAAAAATATCATCATGATGCGGGCTGTTGGCCAGTTCCCTGACCAGGGAGAATGCCAGCAGATGGGGTAAGTGGCTGGTGGCGGCAAGGATATGATCATGCAACTCAGCATCCATGTGTGAGACCTCGGCACCACAGGCCTGCCACATGTTCTCAATCATCGACAAGGCACGCGCATCGGTTGCCTCGTGCGGCGTCAGGATGACCCGGCGACCCCGGTACAAATCCGCCATCGCCGCTTCCACTCCACTGTTTTCGTTGCCGGCGATCGGGTGCCCCGGCACCTGTCGAGGGGGCAATTCATCGAATGCTT
>JBFFRZ010000110.1:0-8491 GCA_041572715.1 Gammaproteobacteria bacterium | reverse complement strand
TTCGCCAGTGCCGCATCAAGCGCGGCACGATCCACCCCGGTCTGGCCGCCGGAAATGATCATTAATGTATCTTTACTTGTCATGAACTACGGTGCAGAGCTATCAGGCCTAGTATTGCATCATATTTAGACACCTTTGCAACTTGCATTCTGTTATAATGCATCAATCTCTATAACCAATGTATGCAGTACATAATCTATCTTTACGCGGGTATCACCTTAATCACCAGCCTCTTCACCACAACGATGTATTTGAACCCCGTCGATAAAAAAAATCTGCGGGCAGTGACATCACCCGGCAGAATGCACAAGATATGATTTTTTATTCACCCAATCAGCCAATGCGCTGTGAAACCAAAGAAACAAAGCAATGGAAATATTAGCAAACGGAATACTCGGTTTATCTTTATGGGCACTGATTGGTGTCACACTCCTGTTCACACATATAACGATCGCAGCAGTCACTATATTTCTGCATCGTCACCAGTCCCACAAGGCGCTCACCTTGCACCCGCTGGTCAGTCACTTTTTTCGTGCATGGTTATGGCTGACCACTGGCATGGTAACCAAACAGTGGGTAGCGATACATCGCAAACATCATGCAAAGTGTGAAACTAAAGAAGATCCGCATAGCCCGCAGGTTCTGGGATTGAAGAAAGTCCTGCTGGAAGGAAGCGAGCTTTATCGTGCCGAGGCACTAAACCAGGAAACACTTGATAAATATGGCCGGGGCACGCCCGATGACTGGATGGAGAATAATGTTTATTCCCGTTTCCCTTTCCTGGGCATAATCATCATGCTTTTGACTAATGTCGCCTTGTTTGGTGTGGCTGGCATTGCCATCTTTGCCGCACAGATGATCTGGATACCTGTCTGGGCAGCCGGCGTCATCAATGGCATAGGGCATTTCATCGGCTACAGAAATTTTGAAACGACTGACGCCTCGACCAATATCCTGCCATGGGGCATCCTGATTGGTGGGGAAGAATTACATAACAATCATCATGCACATTCACAATCCGCTCGTCTTTCCAGCAAGTCTTGGGAATTCGATATCGGTTGGTTCTATATCAGAGTGCTGGAAACCCTTGGCCTCGCAGAAGTGAAAAAGATCGCGCCTACCGTGCTGTCGACAAACGATAAACCGGCTATCGACATGGACACTGTACGCGCCATTATTCGGCATCGTGCCCATATCATGAAACTCTACGGGCGCAACGTGATCAAGCCGGTACTCAAACTAGAGCGACGTGATCTCGGTAAAGAGTCCCGCAAACTCTACCACCGTGTCAGTAAGTTCATGATCAGGGAAGACATAAAACCGGACGCCATTACCCGCGATCTGCTCGATCGTACGCTGGAAAAAAGCCAGGCACTGACCACCGTTTACCAGTTCAAACAGAAACTCAGACAGCTCTGGCAACATTCAACGGAAAACCAGTCCCGGCGCGTGGAGAAACTGCAAGAGTGGTGCGAGGAAGCACGACAGTCAGGTATCCAGGCCCTGCAGGACTTTGCCGATGAACTTCAGGGCTATACCTTGCAAAAGACATAAGTCCCGGCAGGAAACCTGCCCGAAGTAAACATCATCAACCTGGTAGTGCCACTAATGTCGGGGCAATGCCCGAATCTGCTCGATCAACTCAGGATGATCAAACTCTCGTCCGCCAACGGCACGGTAAATCACCCTGCCTTTCGGGCCGACAATAAATGTAGTTGGCAGGCCCTTGACCTTCCAGGGGTCTACACTCTCGGCATTCAGATCCAGCAGAATGGGGAAAGTGGGTGAAGGCTCTACGGTGCCCAGAAAAGAAAAGATGATGTCTTCTGCTTCACCGACATTCACCGCAAGCACGTTAACGCCCTGCCCTTGTGTAGCCTGGTGTAAACGTTCCAGGGAGCCCATTTCACGGCGGCATGGAGGGCACCAGGTGGCCCAGAAGTTGACGATTACCAACTCGCCGCGCATTTTCCGGATATCAATAAGTTCATCATCGAGATCCCTGAATTTCAGTTGCGGCGCTTCGTAAGGCGACTCGAGCCCGGTCAGCCCATGTGTGAGCGGCGGTAATTCCTGGGCTGAGATATATGGCGTGATGAGCAGCAATGCAATCAGCAGACCGTTGAAGAAGCTAGTTCGCACAACGCACCCCCGTTAACACGTTTTCATAAGTTTTACCCTGCAGTTGCCAGCGTGCGACTACGTCGAACTTACTGCCGGGTGGCAGACCGGTGGTCAGCATACCCTGATTCCAGTCACCACCAGGCTCATATTCCTGCTCAGGGGGAAATTGTGCCCAACGAAAGGCAATCATCGCCGACTTGCCAGCACCACTGGCCCGCAGCCGATTCATCCATTCATCAATGCTGATTGGTTGCCGGGTAGCCTGCCCCGACACAATCGCCCAGTCTTCGAGGGTATAGCGAATGACATCCGGCGCATCGTCATTGCGCAACACCGTCATGTAGACGCATGCCTGGGCAAATGGCTCAATCTGATCCAGGGTAAAACCACGGTTGACATAAAAGGCGCGGGCCTGATCGGGCAGAATCTGGGTCAGTGAAAAAGTGACTCCATGCTGACTAATGGACCAGGTTTCAATATTGGTCTGCGGATCAACCCGGTGAACCTGGCTGGCGGCCCAGCTGTTCACCGGCAACAAGCCGGCTAGCAGAAACGTCAATGTGAAGATGGCTTTAATCGCTGGCTACCCTGTGATGAGCCGATAATGAGTCTGAATAATTATACATACAACACGCACAGACCACATTTCTTCATCGAATCGTTTATCCTTTTGCCTCATGTGCGGACGTTACAGCCTTTACAGTAATCACGGGAAATCACCGGTGATCATACTCGATCACGAGATTGCGCCTATGTTTAACATCGCGCCCACCCAGTTTGTGCCACTCATTACCCTCGATGATGGCATGCAAAGATTGCATAAGGCACGCTGGGGACTCATGCCAGCCTGGGCGAAAGATGTTCACAAGACCAAACCCTACTTCAACGCACGCGCCGAAAACCTCGAGCACAACAAGGTGTTCGGCAGTTCCATCTCGAGACGCTGCCTGGTGCCCATGAGCGGTTTCTATGAATGGCCCAAGGATGACCGCGGGCAGCCCTGGTATTTTCAGGTTGAGGATTGTGAGCTGTTTTACTGTGGCGGTCTCTGGCGTGACTGGGAATACGAGCAAGACAAGACGTTCCGTTCCTTTACCATTCTGACCACCGAGCCACACCCGGTACTCCGGCCTGTGCATGACCGAATGCCGGTGATTATTGACAAAAAGGACCACGATCAATGGCTGAGTGGCGACGAGAAAGATGCATTCGCCCTGATGACAACGTTTGACGGGAAAATGACCCGGTACCGGGTTGATCCTGACATCGTCAATAATTCGAAAAACAAGTCGCCCGACTGTATTACCGAGTACAAACCTGGAGACGAAACCTAGGAACTGCCTGACGGCAAGTAACATTATGTAGATCTGCCGAAAGCGGGCGCCCGTTCTGATGAACTGCCAGGCATGTACGCTTAACATGTATACTGACGCATATCTTTTTAGCTACCCTGAATCATTCTGCATGGCGCAACTCCTGCCCCTGTCACGTGCCGCACGACTTGTTGGTATCAGCCGCGGAGAATTGCAATCACGCATTCGCCGTAACGAGCTTGAAACGTTTGAAGGTATGGTGCGGGTTTCCGACCTGCTTCGTGCTTTCCCGGAAACCAGCCTTGTGGATGACTCGGCGATCGAACGCACCGAACGAATCAAGGCCAATGCCTCACCGCGTACGGAAACCAGCGGCAAACTTCCATCAGCCAAGGTACTCGCACGTCGTGTCACCGAATTGTCCCGTGACCTGACTGAGGCCAAAGACGAGGCCCATCACTACTCAACCATCCTGGCTGAACTCGAGGAACGCCTTGGTCAACTGCGCAGTACGGAGACACCACTGTCTGCCAGTGATATTGAACAGCTTTACCAGTGGGTGCATGAGAAGATTGAGGACAAGCCCAGGATTCCCAGGCGCAAGAATGAACTGATGGCAAAAGATACCTTTCTGCGCATGGTCGAGGCACAGGTCAAGCTTATTCCCAGCGGTGATGAATACTTTGTCGAGGGTACGGATTCACTGCTTGAGTCAGCCCTCCGGTCAGGCATTGCATTGCGCTATGGATGCACACGGGGCTCGTGCAGCAAGTGCAAGGCAAGGATCGTCTCGGGAGAGGTTCTCAAGGTCAGGGACCATGAATACCAGATAACTGACAATGAGCATAACCTCGGCTACATATTGATGTGCTCCTATACAGCAGTTACTGATCTTGTCATAGAGGCTGATGTTGCACGCGAAAGCAGCGACATACCGCTACAACAGATCAGGGCCACGGTCACCGCCTGTGAAAGACCCAGCGACCGTATTGCTATCCTGAGACTAAAGACGCCAGGTAATTTTTCCCTTCGCTTCCTTGCTGGACAGGCCATCAAGCTCAGTTTGCCCGATGGCGAAAGTGAGATATTGCCTGTTGCCAGCTGTCCCTGTGACGGTGACCAGCTGGAATTTCATTTAAGCAGTCGGCATGATGGCTCTGTTAGCAAACATGTGTTGCAAAATGGCCTGGAGCCAGGCACATCCATCATAGTGAATGGGCCAGCGGGTGATTTTGTATTAAACGCAGAAAGTAATCGTCCTCTCCTGCTGGTCGCGGTAAATGAAGGTTTCGCACCGATAAAAAGCCTGACTGAAAGCGCCACATCAATCGACAAGGCCGAGCATTTTAATCTCTACTGGCTGGCCGACGATCCGAAGATGCATTACCTGGATAACCTCTGCCGCTCTTGGGCCGACTCGCTGGATAACTTTGACTACACGCCATTGAACTTTGACCGTAGTATGGAAAACGAGGAGATTGCCGCTATGTTCCAGGACAAAGTCAAATCACTAGCCGATATCCGGGAACATGACATCTACCTGTCCGTCCCGGAAGCGCTTCAGCCGGAGATCGTTAACAGCCTGATTTCTACGGGTGTCGGGAAGGACCGGATAAAATGTTTTGCTCTGGATGACATCTCAATTCTCGATACCAGCGCGGAAAAGAATAACTGATCCGTTTATCCGGATCCTGAGCTTTACTGTTCCCCCCCTATCAGGGATTGATCGACCACATGGCGCTAACAGCGTAAACGTTTACGCCACTGCCCGTATCAGGTTTACTTTGCCTATACAAACCTGCAAGATCAGATAATTCACGGGCGATCGTGGCTTACGCGATAGAGGAATAGAAAATGCAGGTTCAAAGGGTGATATCACTAGGGATTCCGCTGGTCATAGCCGCGGCCCTTGTGGGCGCCATCGTCTGGAAATATCAACAGAAACCGCCCGTAAACCCCCCGCCGCCACCGGCTGTGATCAGTACCATCCAGGTGATTGAAGAGCAGCGGGAACCGACCCTGTCTTCCGTGGGTTCAATGGTTGCGACTAATGGTATCGAGGTCAGCAGTGAGGTCTCAGGTATAGTCAATGAAATCGTCATCCAGTCCGGCAAGCCTGTTGAAACCGGCGATGTTTTAATCAGGCTTGATGTATCGGTAGACAGGGCGGCACTGGAGGCGCTGCGCGCTGAACGTAAACTCAGCCAGGTGCAGTTTAATCGAGCAAAAGACTTGCTGAAGAAGAATGTGACCTCGAAATCGGAATTTGACGAGATCCATGCAAAATTTGAGGCCGCCGATGCGCGGGTGAGACAACAGGAAGCCATCATCAAACGCAAGATTATTCGTGCCCCGTTCAATGGTCTCCTGGGTATTCGCCAGGTCAACCTTGGCCAGTATATCGAGGCCGGCGATGCCATCATCAGCCTGCAGGCACTGGATCCGATCTACGTGGATTACACCCTGCCGGAAATCTACACCACGCAAGTCAATGCCGGTCAGACCGTTAAACTAAAACTCGATGCCGTCCCCGACCGTACATTTACCGGCGAGGTTAGCGCCGTCAACACCGGAATTGATACCGGCACCCGCACGCTGAAGGTTCGCGCCATGCTGGACAATCCCGACAGCGTACTGCGTCCGGGCATGTTTGCCGAGGTACAGACGATTATTGCCGAAGCCAAACCGGTACTGACCCTGCCCGCGACTGCGGTGAGTGTGAATACCTATGGCAACTTTGTTTTCGTGGTCAATAAAGGCGCTGACGGGAAACTCATGGTCAAAAGAACGGCTGTAGAACTGGGTGATTCGATTGATGGCCGTGTCATTGTGACCAGCCTTGAAGCCGGCATAGAAGTGGTGCGCACCGGCCTGGTTAAATTACGTGATGGCATGCCTGTAAAGGTCGATAACCAGGTCAAGCTGGACGATGCGACCATTTCCGGCGAATGAAATTCACTGACATCTTTATTCAACGACCGGTACTGGCAACGGTAGTCAGCCTGTTGATCCTGCTAATGGGACTTCGCTCCATTGGCCTGCTCGAAGTGCGGCAGTTTCCGCTTATCAAGAATACCGTCATCACGGTCACCACCGCCTATCCTGGCGCCAGCTCTGACCTGGTTAAAGGCTTCGTTACAACCCCCTTGCAACAGGCCATGTCCGAAGCCAATGGTATCGACTACATTTCTTCGACCAGTTCACAGGGCATATCAACCATCGAAGCGCAAATGCGGCTGAATTATGACCCGAATGCCGCCATCGCGGAAATTCAGGCCAAGGTTGCAAGCAAGCGCGGTGAACTGCCGGCCGAAGTCGAAGACCCGGTCATCGAATCAACAACCGGCGACCGCACCGCCCTGATGTACCTGGCATTTTACAGTGATACTGTCGGACGCCCGCAGATCAGCGATTACGTCATGCGCGTGGTACAACCCCAGCTACAGGCACTGCCCGGTGTCGCCAAGGCACGCCTGTTTGTCTCGCAGTTTGCCATGCGTATCTGGCTGGATCCCCGGCGCATGGCCGCACTGGGCGTCACCGGTGAAGATGTGGTCAATGTTCTGCGGCGCAATAATTACCAGGCTGGTGTGGGTTCAACCAAGGACAAGTATGTCACCATCAACCTGACCGCTTCGACGGATGTAAACGAACCGAAGAACTTTGAAAAACTCGTGATTCGCAGTGAAGGCGGTACCCTGGTTCGTTTGCGCGATATTGCCAGTGCCGAACTTGGCGCCGACGACTATGACATCATGACCTGGTACAAGGGCATTCCCTCAGTATTCATCGGCATTGAACCGGCCCCCGGCGCCAACCCGATTACCGTGGCTGACAGCGTCAACGAGCTGGTACCGAGAATACGCAGCCAGCTGCCCGAAGGCCTGTTACTCCAGGTTCCCTATGATGCCAGCCAGTTTATCAAGTCATCTATACGGGAAGTCTATAAGACACTGGCGGAAGCCGTACTGATCGTATTGATCGTGATTTTCCTCACACTGGGTTCTGTGCGCGCCGCCATTATTCCAGCCGTGGCAGTGCCGCTCTCACTGATTGGCGCCGCGTTCGTCATGTATATACTGGGTTATTCACTCAACCTGCTGACGCTGCTCTCCATGGTGCTTGCCATCGGGCTGGTGGTCGATGACGCGATCATTGTCGTGGAAAACGTTCACCGCCATATCGAAAACGGTGAGAAACGCATGCAGGCCGCACTGAAAGGTGCGCGCGAACTGGCGGTACCCATTATTGCCATGACTACCACCCTGTTGGCCGTGTACGCGCCTATTGGTTTCATGGGCGGACTGACCGGCGCACTGTTTATTGAATTCGCCTTTACCCTCACCGGTGCGGTGCTGATCTCAGGGGTAGTTGCATTGACGTTGTCACCCATGCTGGCATCACGCACCCTCAGGGAACACGGTGATGAAAGCCGGTTTGAACAGATGGTTGAACGGGTATTCAGCCGTTGGTCAAGCCGTTATGCGCGCGCGCTGCATCATATGCTAAATATCAAAGGCGTCATGATTGCGCTGGGTCTTGTCATCCTGGCCTCCAATTACCTCATGTACCTCAACAGCAAGAACGAACTGGCACCGGACGAAGACCAGGGCATCTTGTTCTTTAACGCCACAGGGCCGCGAACCGCCACGCTGGAATATCTGTCCTCATACGGCCAGCAGATTCAACAGGTTTTCGAAACTTTTCCGGAATACAAGGAAAGTTTTTACATACTTGGGCGTACCCCGGGCCAGATCTTTGGCGGTTTCAAGATGCCGCCCGCAGAAGAACGGGAACGCACACAGCATGAGATCAAGGGCCCATTATTCGGACAACTCGGCCAGGTGGCGGGGTTCCGCACCTTTGTCTTCCCACGCCCCAGCATCCCTACCCCGACCCGCGGTGCGCCATTGCAGTTCGTACTGACGACCGATCGTGACTATGATGAACTTACCGAGGTGGCCGATCAGTTACTGAACAAGGCGATGGCCAGTGGCCAGTTCCTGTTCCTGGAAAAATCAATAGACATCGATCTGCCAACTGTCCGTGTCGAA
>JBFFRZ010000109.1:0-8549 GCA_041572715.1 Gammaproteobacteria bacterium | reverse complement strand
AGGAGAAAAGGATTCAAGCTTCAAAGCACTGGTACTGGCCCAGGATGATGGCGCAACCACAGCCGAGGTTCGGGATTTGTCGCTGGATGATTTACCGGATAACGATATTCTCGTTAAGGTTCACTACTCGACCCTGAACTACAAGGATGCACTGGCGATTACCGGCAAGGGCAAGGTCATCCGTGATTTTCCGATTGTCCCTGGCATCGATCTGTCAGGAGAAATAGTTGATCCAGGAAGTAGTAACTTGTCCGCTGGAGACCAGGTGGTTTCCACTGGCTGGGGCATGGGAGAGCGTTACTGGGGCGGGCTGTCACAGTACGCCAGGATCAGTGCAGACTGGCCGCTGACCTTACCTGAAGGAATCGATACGCGCAGCGCGATGGTGCTGGGTACCGGTGGTTTTACAGCCGCGCTATGTGTGATCGCAATCGTCGACCGGGAAATCAAGCCTGAGGACGGACCGGTACTGGTTACCGGTGCCGGTGGCGGTGTAGGTGGCGTGGCAGTCATGTTGCTGTCTGCACTGGGTTATGAAGTGCATGCGCTCAGCGGACGTGAATCGCTGAATGATTACCTGCGGCAGATTGGCGCCAGCACCATCCTACCAAGAGAGGAATTGTCACGCGAAAGCAAGCCGCTGGAGCGTGAGACCTGGGCTGCAGTGGTTGATACGGTAGGCGGTGAGGTGCTGGCTACTGCTATTGCTCAAACGAAGTCTGAAGGGGTTGTATCAGCCTGTGGCAATGCAGGTGGAATCGGCATCAAAAGCACGGTATTCCCGTTTATTCTGCGTGGGGTTACGTTACGCGGTATTAATTCAGTCACCGCACCCAAAGCACTACGCGAGCGCGCCTGGGCAATGCTGGCCGAACATATGTCGCCGGAACTACTATCATTGTTAACAGACCGTGAAATCAGCCTGAATGAGGTCCTGGATACTTGCGAAGTCTTGCTTGCAGGCAATATTCGCGGACGGGTCATCGTAAATTTACAACCATAATCTAGAGAACAGGCAACACACCGGAGGGAGTGATGGGTTACAAAGAGATTCATCGTCAATCAATCGAGGATGCGGAAACTTTCTGGAAAGAAAAAGCGCAGGCTTTGTCCTGGTATAAATTCCCGCAAACCATCCTGGCCAAGGATGAGAATGGCATCGACCGCTGGTTCGTTGATGGTGAAATGAATACAGCCTACATGGCGCTCGATTATCACGTCGAAAACGGTCGCGCGGATCAGGTGGCGCTGATCTATGACTCCCCGGTGACAGAGCAGAAAAAGCAGTACACTTATCGCGAGCTGCGTGATGAAGTAGCAATGGTTGCCGGTATGTTAGCGGCGCAGGGGGTAGGCAAGGGCGATCGGGTGATCATCTATATGCCCATGATTCCGGAGGCTGCTATTTCAATGCTGGCCTGTGCACGCCTGGGGGCGATTCATTCCGTTGTGTTTGGTGGTTTTGCACCGCACGAACTCGCGGTGCGTATTGAAGATGCCGAGCCGAAGCTGGTTATCAGTGCCTCCTGCGGAATTGAAGTCAGCAAGGTTATTGAATACAAACCGCTGCTGGACAAGGCAATTGAACTTTCATCCTGCAAACCCGATACCTGCATCATCCTGCAACGTCCGCAGGTGACCGCGACTATGGTTGAAGGCCGCGATCTGGACTGGCACCAGACATTGCAGCAGTCCAAGCCCGCCGACTGCATCCCGGTCATCGCGACAGATCCGCTTTACATTCTCTATACCTCGGGAACGACAGGCAAACCCAAGGGCGTGGTACGCGATAACGGAGGCCATGCTGTTGCGATGCAGTACAGCATGGAGTGTGTCTATGACATTCAGCCGGGTGAAGTGTACTGGGCCGCGTCTGATGTTGGCTGGGTCGTCGGCCATTCATACATTGTTTATGCACCACTGCTGCGTGGCTGTACCACGATATTTTACGAAGGCAAGCCCATCATGACACCTGATGAAGGTGCTTTCTGGCGAGTCGCATCGGAATATGGTGCGAGCTCTATCTTTGCCGCACCGACTGCGTTTCGTGCGATCAAGAAATGTGACCCGAACGGCGAAAAGGTCAAGCAGTACGATATCAGCTGTATCAAGACCATCTTTATGGCTGGCGAGCGCCTGGATCCGCCGACCTATGACTGGGTTACAGAAAAAACCGGCAAACCAATTGTTGACCATTGGTGGCAGACCGAAACCGGCTGGGCGATTGCGGGCAATCTTTTGGGTATTGAGCCGATGCCAGTGAAACCGGGTTCAGCTACTGTGCCGTCTCCCGGTTTTGACGTGCGTGTACTTGGCGAAGACGGAACCGAACTTGGTCCAAACGAGCAGGGTTACATCGCAGTAAAGTTGCCCATGCCGCCGAGCTGTCTGCCTACTATATGGGGCGACCATCAACGTTTCGTTTCCGGCTACCTGGAACGTTTTCCTGGCTACTATGTCTCTGGCGATGGCGGCTATATCGATGAGGAAGGTTACGTGTTCGTTATGGGCCGTATCGACGACGTGATCAATGTAGCCGGCCACAGACTGTCTACTGGCGAGATGGAAGAAATCGTCGCAGAACATCCTGCGGTTGCCGAATGTGCAGTGTTTGGTATCAACGATGATCTGAAAGGTGAGGTTCCGCTTGGCCTGGTGCTACTGAAAGACGGCACGGATATCAGTGAGCAGCAACTTGCAGAAGAGTTGAAACAGAACGTTCGTGCCTCGATTGGTCCTATAGCCTGTTATAACCAGACACTGGTGGTCAAGCGTTTGCCAAAAACCAGGTCCGGAAAGATATTGTGACGCGTGTTGCGACAGATTGCAGCCGGCGAGGAGTACTCGATTCCTTCCACCATCGATGACCCGGCCAGCCTGGCAGAGATCGAGGAAGTGATGAAAGCTTCGGGGGTCGTTAAACAGTAGCTGTTTATTATTCAATATCGGTATGAGAACACCGGTTTCGGTTTCATCCTGGTGTTGATTCAAACACCGCGATTACCAACATGGATTATTCCGGATAACAGGTAGGTGGTTTAGTATAACCATACCCGTCTTTATGCAGAATGGTATGGATATAACCAGGCTAATTTATTCTGAAAGTATCATCTTGGCCTCTTATCTTGTCATGATCGGCCTGCTGGCCTTTTCCATGGTCATGGCGCCGTGGGAAAAGATCAGACAGGATAGCACTGCGCAGAATGTTTACCTGGGTGCAACGGTACTGGTTATTCTGGTCTGGATGATTCGGGCAGACCTGCCAACCGGATTAAATTTTCATCTGCTGGCGACTACCTTGCTGTGCCTGTTATTTGAATGGCAGTTTGCGCTGTTTTCCATGGCAGTAGTGGTGGCTGTTCATACAATGATCAACGGAATACCACCGGAAAATTATGCGCTGAACTGGCTGACACTGGGTGCATTACCTGTCGTCATATGCAGGATTGCGCTTTACCTCGTACAGCGATACCTGCCACATAATTTTTATATCTATATATTTATCAATGCGTTTTTGGTGGCTGGCATTGGTGCATATCTGGCGGGAGCTTTTTCGGCAGTGTGGCTTTATTACGCACTGGATTACTCGAGCCACCTGATACTGGATCAATATTTGCCGGCATTAATTCTGATCATGTTACCCGAGGCGGTGACCACCGGTATGGTCATGACGATACTCGTGGTATACAAGCCGGCCTGGGTCGCTACCTTCCATGACCGGTGGTATCTGAAGAACCGCTAATTCACCTGCCGAATTCTAGCCATTTAGTCCAAAAATGAATGAAATTTAATCTGGCATTGAAGAATTGGAATATCATGACTTTCTAACCAACCTTGCGAAAGCGGATAGAATATTGAAGTATGTTTATACAGGCAGCCATACATAAATCAGTAGCTGATTCAATGAACCGATGTTACTTGTAGCCTTTAAGCTTGATCGTCTTGTAAGTATTTATAAGCAAAACACTCAAGGCCAGAACTTCATCGGCTTTTTCATCTCATGCATATCGCGGCTCATATTGCCGGTATTGACGGACATGGCTTTCATGACCTGATTCATGTCGGATACCGTATAGGTCATAACTTCCATATCCTGGTTTATATGGGCAACGGATTCAGAAAGCGATCCAATATTTACGTCCATGCTGGAAATGTTTTTGTCAATGTTGTCCATCTTTTCCGCAACTTTACGCATATTGAGACTCATGTCCGCGACGTTTAAAGACAGTGTTGCAATATTCTTTGACATGGATTCAAGATGGATGTCCATATTTGGGTCGACCCGACTGGCCATAGTATGCATGTCCTGGGTTACGTTATAAATCAGGTAAAAACCTGACAGTACAAGTACAGCAAGAACGATGACGAGCGGATAAATTACACGTTCCCAACGTGAAATGCTTAGGTTGAAATCACGAAAAAAATTAGTCAGAGTGATTTCAAGTTTCACCATCGCCTTTTGCTCAGGAGACAGTTTCTTGTACTCCGGGGAACTCAACCTGGGATCTTTGTCAAACATTGAATCACCTGTTTATGGAATCTTACAGCCAACTTATAGCTACTGATTACCGCTCATTGTTGCAAAATATATTTCTCTTTGCATTGATTTCCGTCATGTCACAGGATCTAAATTCTTTGTGGGTAATAGAATCCGCCACTGATGTCAAAATTGAATATAGGGGCCATGGTTTTAATAAACTGGCTGGCCAACAGGTAGATCGGAAAAGCTATATCTCTATTTGTGCATTGAGGTCGCCTGCTGTGGCGGTGCCTCAGGGTTTGATGGAACGACCATTGGCTTATGTATACACAAAGTAGGGATGATCACAGCCTATAGACTAGCCTGTTTGCTTGCAACATTCGGTCTGCGGCACAAAAAACAGCGGCAAATACGTCGAGCTGCAATATCATTGATATGAACCTTGTGTTCACGTTTTTCTGATGTGACTGGATAGGCGCCTGAAGGATTCCTGTCGGCATCAATTCCAATAAGTTTGTTATCAAGCATATTGCTCAGGGATTGACCCACAGTGCTGGCATATTTGACGGATTCATCACGAGCCATGCTGCGCCCGCTCGACCTAAATGTTCAGTAGCCTGCAATACAGGGTAGCATCTTCCGCATCAAGTGATTCCAGGCCTGATAGCAATGGCAGGATAGAATCCAGACGTTTCAAAGCAACATTAACTGTTGTATTCATGTCATTGAGGCTTTGGATATTCCCGACTCAAGCGTACTCCCATGTCATTATAGGGTACAGGGTAATGGGGATTACAGGGCCCTGATCTTTTCAGCCTGTTCTGCCAGGTGGGCCAGTGCTTTTTCTGCTTCGGCCAGTTTCTCTCTTTCCTTGTTGACCACGGCTTCAGGCGCCTTGTCGACAAAGCTCGAGTTAGACAGCTTGCCATTCAGTCGGGCGGTCTCTTTTTCCAGTTTGTCTATTTCTTTTTGCAGGCGAGTCAGTTCCGCATCCTTGTCAATCAGGCCGGCAAGCGGGATCAGGATTTTCATCTCACCAACGAGTGCTATGGCGGACTCGGGTTCGTGCTGCCCGGCCTGTAGCAGTTCTATGCTTTCGGTCTTGGCCAGGAAGTTGATATAAGGGCGCGCAGCCGCAAGGCGTTGCTCATCCTCACTGGATGCATGCGAAAGGAGAACAGGTACCGGCTTGCCGGGTGCAATATCCATTTCAGCCTTGATGCGGCGTACGCCGAGGATGAAGGCCATTGCCCAGTCAATATCATCAGTAGCCTGCTGGTTAACCAGTCCGCCATTGTACTCGGGGTATGGCTGCAGCATGATGGTTTCTCCTTCAACGCCCGCAAGCGGGGCTACGCGTTGCCAGATTTCTTCCGTGATGTAAGGAATAATCGGGTGGGCCAGGCGTAAAAGATTTTCCATGATAACGATCAGGGTATGGCGGGTACCTTGCTTCTGTAACTCTGTAACCGTATCACTGTTGAGTATCGTTTTTGACAGCTCAAGGTACCAGTCACAGTACTCGTTCCATGTGAAGTCATAGATTGCCTGTGCCATGTGGTCGAAGCGATAACTTTCCACGGCATTGGTTGCTGTTTTAATGGTTTCCTGCAAGCGCGAAGTAATCCACAGGTCCGCGGCAGACAGTTCAACTTCACCTTCAAAGCCACAATCATGGTTTTCCGTATTCATCAGTACGTAACGCGCGGCATTCCATAGCTTGTTACAGAAATTCCGATAGCCTTCTATGCGGTTGCTATCGAACTTGATGTCACGCCCGGTCGCAGCCATTGCCGCAAAGGTAAAGCGCAGTGCATCGGTACCAAAGGCGGGGATTCCATTTGGTATGTTTTTGCGTGTCAGCTTTTCAATTCGCTCAGCCAGATGGGGTTGCATCATGTTCCGGGTACGCTTCTCTATCAGCGATTCCAGATCGATCCCGTCAATGACGTCGATGGGATCCAGCACGTTGCCCTTGGACTTGGACATTTTCTGACCTTCACCATCGCGTACCAGGCCGTGGACATAAACCTCCCTGAAAGGTACATCACCCATGAATTTCAGACCCATCATGATCATGCGCGCTACCCAGAAGAAGATAATGTCAAAGCCGGTAACCAGCACAGAAGTAGGATAAAAAGTCTTCAGGCGTTCAGTTTCTTCCGGCCAACCGAGGGTGGAGACTGGCCATAAAGCAGAACTGAACCAGGTGTCGAGGACATCCGGATCCTGGGTCAGCTCGTAAGCGCTGTCGAGATTATGTTCCGCCCGGATTTCCTCTTCCGAACGACCGACGTAGATATTCCCAGCCTTGTCGTACCAGGCGGGTATGCGGTGTCCCCACCAGATCTGCCGGCTGATACACCAGTCCTGTATATCACGCATCCAGCTGAAGTAGGTATTTTTCCAATTGTCGGGAATGAAGCGAATGGTTCCGTCTTCTACTACCTTGATCGCTGGCTCAGCCAGCGGGCCTACCTTGACATACCACTGGTTGGTCAGCAGTGGTTCAATCACCGCCCCTGAACGGTCACCATGCGGGACCATGAGTTTATGTTCCTTGGTCTCATGTAGCAGGCCTGCGGATTCAAGGTCAGCCAGTATCTGTTTACGTGCCTGGTAGCGGTCCATGCCGATATAGGCTTGCGGAATGAGGTTGTCTTCACGACCATTATTTGTACGAATGGCTGCGTCAACGGTGAAGATATTAATCAGGCCACCATGGGGTTGTTCAGTGATGGCGACTTCATCCCGATGCCGTTGCCAGACAGCATAGTCGTTGAAATCGTGGGCCGGCGTAATCTTGACACAACCGGTACCAAACTCGGGGTCGACATGTTCTTCATCGGTAATGATGGGGATCTTTCGACCGGTCAGAGGTAATTCGACCAGTTCCCCGATCATGTGCTTGTACCGTTCATCATCCGGGTGCACGGCAACCGCGCAGTCACCCAGCATGGTCTCGGGCCGTGTGGTCGCCACTACCAGGTGACCGGTGCCGTTGGTGAATGGGTATTTCATGTGCCAGAGGTAGCCGTTTTCTTCCTCCGAGATGACTTCCAGGTCAGATACCGCGGTATGTAATACCGGATCCCAGTTCACCAGTCGTTTGCCCCGGTAAATCAGGCCTTCCTTGTACAGACGGATGAAAACCTCCCTTACCGCTTCGGAAAGCCCTTCATCCATGGTGAAACGCTCGTGTGCCCAGTCCAGCGATGAGCCCATGCGGCGTAGCTGGTTCGTGATATTACCGCCGGATTCTTTGCGCCATTTCCAGATTCGTTCAATAAATTGATCACGGCCCAGCGTATGACGGGTTTCGCCCGTCGCTTCGAGTTGTCTTTCCACGACCATTTGCGTGGCGATACCCGCATGGTCGGTGCCGGCCTGCCATAAGGTGGGCCGGCCCTTCATCCGCTGGTAGCGGACCAGGGTATCCATGATCGTATTGTTGAAACCATGGCCCATGTGCAGGCTTCCCGTCACATTCGGCGGAGGGATCATGATGCAAAACGGCTTGCCACCCTCCTTTAATACGGGTTCGAAGTATCCTTTTTCTTCCCAGGTATGGTACCAGCGGGATTCGATATCTTGCGGGGCGTAGGTTTTGTCCATGAAAGATGAGTAGTCGACGCAAAAAGAACGCGAATTCTACCGGAAGAGTAGGGGATCGTGGAGAGGAAGAGGAGGCAGGCTGAAAGTCAATACAGCCTCAGGAACCATCATCGGGCTGTGATTCCGCCAGAATTCGCTCGACGGTATCCCTGGCCAGTGCTTCCAGTTGTGGCATGAGTTCCAGCATCACCTGGTCGACCAGGTGCTCCCTGTCTGCATATGACTTCAGCAGCTCCTCGCTGCCGGCACTTGCCGGTTGCGGGCTAAGCATGTTTCCCTCGGGGGCATGCTTGCCTCTTTCGACAATATCGAGCAATACGGGGATTTTTCCAGATTCCATGTTATGTGATCTCGTGTGATTCCAGTGGGTAGCCCCGATCCTGGTAAAAACGGTAACGTTGGCGAGCGACTTGCCGGGTTTCCTCATCCTGGTCAACAATTTCGGTAACCCGCT
>JBFFRZ010000108.1:0-8586 GCA_041572715.1 Gammaproteobacteria bacterium | reverse complement strand
GTACTCAAGACTATATTCTAATTTTTTTGCCCTTAAACGCATTTCAGAATTGCTTTGATCGTGTCTAGTTGCAGGTAGTACAAGACATTATTTTGTGCGCCGCAGCAAGGATTGATTTTCGGTAGTTTTTAGCATTATAGCCAATCTCAGAAATGTCCACTTTGTGGCGTTTCATGCCATATACCTTGGAGCCTGCTAACGACTGTATACATGCTAGCACCGATCTTTCGGTAAGCCCTAAACTCACAGGCTACCGATACCTGAATCCGGACAAAAACGGAAATCAGACATGAATTCTTTCTGATTTACGCAGTGCAGGTCTTAAGAATAGAGTTGTTAGCAGCGACTCGCATCAGAGTCGCAACCAATCATCACCGCAAAACAAGATGCACTCATCATTGAGTCTATCGCTATCACGCTACCTTCTGATAATCCCCGCTAACTTCTTTCACCAACGGAAACAGGCGCTCGGTCTCGTCCTCGATTCGCTTGAGAACCAGGTCGAACATTTCCCTGGTCTCTTTTCTGAAGGCGTCATAATTGGAAATCCGCAGCGCATGGTTCTGCTTGTTAGACCACTTCTTCTGGTAGCTCTGAAAGATCCGCTTGATTTCCTTGGAGCCGGACATGAAATTCTCGGCGATTTTCCTGCTCTCGTTGTCACCCTTGGTCAGCAGAATGTTGTACATGTGCAGGTCCTGAATTTCGAGGTGATTCTTGACCTTGTCGACATAATCAAAAAACAGGTCGCAGGTGATCTGGGTATCACACATGGAGCGCTCTTCAATCAGGTACAAAAGCACATTGGAAATTTCCGTGATGGCATGGTTCTGCTGGTGCAGTTCCTCGTAGGTAATCATTCTGTTCTCCTTTTGGTGCGCAATGCTCATGTAATTATTGTGATAAATGAAAATTATATTGGACTGCCTCATATGAAAAGTCGATATTCATACAAAACTGACCTAGATCATTTTTTTCTGTTATTCGGCCCGCAGGGCTTCGACCGGGTCCAGCCGCGCGGCATGCCGTGCCGGGATAACCCCGGCCAGCAGGCCAATGATAACCGCAATCCCTTCGGCCAGCAGCACGTATGTCCAGGTAGCGTGCACCGGCAATGCCGGAATCAGCAGCGTCAATAGTTCACCAATACCGATACCAAGCACCAGCCCGGCCAGGCCGCCCGCCGCGGCCAGCACCACTGCTTCGCCGAGAAACAGCGCGGTTATCTGGCCATGCCTCGCGCCCAACGCGCGAATCAGGCCGATCTCGGCAGTGCGCTCGGTTACGCTGATCGTCATGATGGTAATGATACCTATGCCTCCGACCAGCAGGGAAATCCCGCCGATAGCGCCGACCGCTATGGTAAGGATATTTAAAATAGAGCCAAGCACATCCAGCATTTGCTGCTGCGTGGTGATGGTAAAATCCTCACGCCCGTGGCGTGCAATCAACAGGCGCTTGATACCGTCGACTACCTCTTCCACGCGCACGCCCTCGTCGTACATGACATCGACCTCGACCAACCCTTCACGATTGAACAACTCCAGTCCACGTGCCATGGGAATATAAACCGTGTCGTCCAGATCAAAGCCCAATACCTGTCCCTTGGACTCCATGACACCGATCACACGATAGCGGTCGCCGCCGATACGAATGCGCTGGCCGAGCGGGTTGGTATTACCAAATAATTCCTGCTTGACCTTGTGCCCCAGAACCGCAAAGGCGCGCGGCGCGACCGGATCATCTGCCGGCAGAAAACGACCCAGCTTAACCGGCATGGTGAAGGCCTCGGGAAAATCGTGCCCAGCGCCGTAAATCGTCGTGCGCCGACTGCGGTTATTGCCTTCCACTTCCGCGTTGCCCTGCACAAAACCGACAACACTGCGGGCATACGGCAACCGCTTCAATGCTTCTGCGTCCTCGATCGACAAGGGCCTTATGGTGCCAAAGACACCAGTTGCCAAGCCATGCGTCGATTTCTTTCCGGGGTTAATGGCCACGATGGTCGTGCCGAACTGGGTAAACTCTTTCAGTACAAACTGGTGGACGCCCTCACCAATAGAGGTTAGCAATACGACTGCTGCAATACCCACTGAAATACCGAGCATAGTGAGAAAACTGCGTAGCTTATGCGCGATCAGTGCCGTTCCGGTTAGATGTATAAAATCCCTGGCCAGCATGATTTATCCTAATGCCTCGACAACGCCATAACCGGGTCAAGTCTCGATGCCTTGCTCGCCGGTAACAGGCTGAACAATACCCCGGTGACTACGGCCACCATGACCGATGCGAGCATGGCCCAGTTCGGCGGGTAGGCCTGCAATTCAGGAATCGCGGCACGCAATCCCCAGCTACCAAGTTGACCGATCCCCAACCCAAGCAGGCCACCCACAACTGATAGCAGCAAGGCCTCAATCAGGATCAGCAGCAGGATGGTATGCCTCGAAGCACCCAGTGCCTTGAGCAAACCAATCTCCGATGTCCTTTGCGATACCGCGATCAGCATGACATTCATGATCAGTATGCCGGCAACCGCCAGGCTGATCGCCGCGATACCCGCGATCGAGTAGGTCAACGCACCAAGGATGCGATCAAAGGTCGACAATACGGCATCCTGCGTCACCACGGTGATGTCTTCCTCACCCTGGTGCCGTTGCTTGATGGTCTCTTTGGCAAAGTCGATCACCCGGGGTATCGAGGTATGCGACCTGGCCTCAATCAGTACACGAAACAGCGACGGCACGTTGAACAGCGACTGCGCCGAGGCCACCGGGATAATCACTACTTCCTCAACATCAACACCGATGGAACGCCCTTCTGATGCCATGACACCGATCACCCGGTAACGGTTTTCACCCAACCGCACCCACTGGCCAATGGCCGAGTGCGCACCGAACAATTCATCACGAATCTTTGCCCCCAGCACGCACACCGATGAAGCTCGGTCCCAGTCCCCTTTCGGCAAGAACTTCCCGCGCTCCATCCGCCAATGTCGGACTTCCAGTATCTCGTTGGTCGAACCCAGCACGGTCACTTCCCGCTTGCGGTTTTGCCAGGAGGCCTCGGCGGCACCCACATTAATGGGCGCCACCCTTTTGACTGCCGGATGTTGCGTCAGCGCCTTCGCATCGGCCAGGGTCAGATCGCGTGGTGTCACACCCATGATCGTGCCCAACCCCACACCGGAGGTCTCGCTGCGACCAGGCAATATGATGACCAGGTTGGTACCCAGCGATGCAAACTCATTTCGTACGTAGCGTTGAGCACCCTCACCCAGCGCCGTCAGCATCATGACGGCGGCCACACCGATGCTCATGGCAATCAGCATGAATACCGTGCGCGTGCGGTACCCATACAGCGCACGCCAGCCAAACAAGAGAACATCACTGGCGCGCATAACTATGACCCGCTGTCGGACTCGATGCGACCATCCAGCATGCGAATGGCGCGTGGTGAACGCGCGCCGAGTGCCTCGTCATGCGTGACGATGATCAGGGTAATGTTGCGGTCGTTAAGCGCCTCCAGCGCTTGCATGACGTCCAGTCCCGAATGCTGGTCGAGATTTCCGGTAGGTTCGTCGGTCAGTAACACCGATGGTTCAGTGACGGTGGCCCGCGCGATCGCTACCCGTTGACGTTGCCCACCCGACAACTGTTCCGGGCGGTGATGGGCACGATCCTGCAAATGCATGGCGGACAACGCCCGCTCCACCAGCTCTGCCCTTTCCTCGGGGTTTCTGCCCGCCAGGATTAATGGCAGCTCGATGTTCTGCGCCGCGGTCAGACGTGGCACCAGGTGAAAGGCCTGGAAGACAAAACCGATTTGCTGGTTGCGCGTCAGCGACTCTTCCTCTTCATCCAGTTCGGTCACATTACGATCATTCAGAAAATACTTGCCCGCCGTCGGGTGGTCCAGCAGGCCGATCAGGTTCAACAGGGTCGATTTACCGGAACCGGATGGCCCCATGACCGAAATGTACTCCCCCTGGGAGATTTCCAGGTTGATGTCATCCAGCGCATGTACGACCTGGTCACCAACCTGGAAATCGCGGTGTATAGCTTCAAGCCTGATCATGCGGATTATTTTTTTCCGGCAGGCTGTTCCAGCTTAACGAGCGCACCATCGACAACGCCTTCACGGTCGATGGAGGTTACGATCTGCTGACCAGCCTTGAGCCCATCCAGTATCTCGGTATGCTTCCAGTTGCTCAAACCGGTCTTTACCTTGAGTTCACTGATACTCCTGTCATCTGCGTCATATAGATAAACGCGGTTATCCTCCAGCAATGCCTCGGTAGGAATCCGCAGCGTATTCTTGTGCGCATCCAGGATAACCTCTATATCGGCACTATAACCGGGCAGCATGTTGGCGTTATCTTTCTCAGATAGAAATTCCACCTCAACATCCACCGTGCGCGCCTGCTTCTCCACGTCCATCACGTAAGGTGCAACCCGGCGGACTTCGCCCTCAAAGAATTCTTTGCCAAACGCATCCAGAGTAATGCGTGCTGGCATTCCAGACATGATTTCAGGTGCATCGACCTCATCAATAGGCGCTGTAACATAAAGGCAACTCGCATCAATCAGATCAATGGCCGGTGGTGTCGGAATGCCGATAGGCGATGGCGTTACAAATTCTCCCAACTCCCCGTTCACCTCTGCAATGGTGCCATCAAACGGTGCGGTCAGACGGGTACGATCCAGCGAGGCCTTCGCCACGTTGACTTGGGCTACACCGACCTGAATGGTCGAAGTAGATGCCTGGCAGGCGGCCTGCTTGGCGCGCGCAAGCCCAACCGCCTGGTCTGCCTGTTCCTCGGAAGCCAATCCACGTTGTCGCAACTGGACCATACGGTCAGCCTCGCGTTGTGCAACCTCGTATTGCACGCAAGTTTCCCTGGAGCGTGCCTGGCTAGCCTGGTATTCACTTTCTGCAAGCGACAACTTTGCCTGCAGATCATCGTTCCAGATTTCGAACAAGACCTGACCCGCCTTGACCCGATCGCCTTCGTGTACCGGCAGGTTGGCAATTTGTCCGCCGATGGAGGGAGACAGCTTGGCACGGCGGCAGGCCTTGAGCGTGCCTGCACGGGTATTGGTGACTGTCCGCTGAACTTCGCCGCTTTCAACGCTGGCAACGAGTATCGCAACCGGTTTCGGCCGTTTCACCCAGTAAACGATCGATACAATAACTACAACAATGAGTATGGAATAAAGCAAAAAACGTTGTGTACCAGTCATCACTACTCCAAGATTGGCATCATGCGGTAGACTTGTTATACGCGAATTTATTCAACACTGCCAATGGCCGAAAACTGAACAGTTACATGGAACACTGGACCGAATATACCCGCTTTTTCACCACCCTGCTGGTGATCCTCGATCCGTTCATGGCGATACCGATACTGCTTAGCCTGACCCAGCGGTTTGATGTTGCAGAACGCCGCCGTGTCGCGCGTATAGCCGCGGTTACCGTAGCCATCGTCCTGTGCGTTATGGCGATGACGGGAGAAACATTACTCATGTGGCTGGGCACCAGCCTCGGATCTTTCCGCGTCGGTGGCGGCATCGTATTGTTCCTGATGGCACTGGCGATGTTACAAGCACAGGCTGACCCGGTGCGGACAACGCCTTCTGAAGAACAGACTGCGGCCAACAGTGCCAGCGTAGCCGTGGTGCCGATTGCAATCCCATTACTTGCCGGGCCAGGCGCCATGAGCGCAGTCATCATTGCCATGAACCGCTCAGAAGCAGCCTATCACGGCATGATTATCCTGCTGTGCATCATGCTGGTTTGCCTGATCCTGTGGCTTGTACTGCATTATGCCGAGCAGATCGGGCGGCTGCTTGGTGAGATAGGACTGAATATTCTGAACCGTGTGTTTGGTCTGATACTTGCGGCCATTGCCGTCGAGATTATCGCCAATGGCATGAAACAACTGTTCCCGGTCCTGGCCTGACCGGCTATTCATCCAGGATAAAGCCTATGAGGTATCACCCATGGTGTAAGATTTTATGCGCTCAAAGAGGTGAGAGGGCTGCACTGGTTTTGTAATCATTTCAGATATGGCCCCATCAGCCCTGAGCTTTTCTTCCAGCTGCGTGTGACCTTCAGGCAACAACAATATTGCCGGCAGGTAAGACCAGTAGAGCTCAATGCGCGCATTATGGATAAACGCCACGGCCTCTTCGTCTGACTGCTCAGCAATATCAACCAGTATGAAATATATTTGTTCGTTTTCCCGCAACAGGCGACTGGCTTCACTCGCGGTCTGGCAAGACAGGCTTTTCACGTTGTTATCACTTAGCTCCTGCTCAAGACCAGAAACAAGATTTTCATCGGCAGAGATGATCAGGATGCCATTCAGGTTCTCCTGCTCCTCATCGACACTTGGCAGGTTTACCGGAACCCGGGTTCCATACTCAAAACCGAGTCCGCTCCAGAAATCCCTGCCAATCACCCTCACCGCTTCATTTACGGTCGTTTCACCCGATACCACCAGGCGTGCTGCGGAACCTGCCAACGTTTTATTTTGTCCCTGGTTTTCCCGCTTCAACAGCTCGCTATGCGTGTTGCCATCCGCAATCAACTTTGCCATGTCGGGAGTAATTTCCAGTATTTCTGTCACGGGCAAACGGCCTGTATATCCCGAGTGGTTACAGGCTTCGCATCCATTCTCCCGGTAGCTTGGGCTGATATT
Source organism: Gammaproteobacteria bacterium (assembly GCA_041572715.1). Lineage (GTDB taxonomy): Bacteria > Pseudomonadota > Gammaproteobacteria > JAJDYQ01 > JAJDYQ01 > JAJDYQ01. The sequence goes on along the minus strand of JBFFRZ010000108.1, from coordinate 1,886 downwards.
GCTCAATTTTTTGAACAATGCTTCCTGTGCATTGAGTGAACCCTCATCGATCGGCACACGACATTCCTTACACAGTTGCCGCACCAGCCGCTGTGCAATCACGCCCACGAGCGCATCCGATAATACAGCCGGCGGTATATCCAGACCAATCAATCGGGCCACACTGGAGGCCGCATCATTGGTATGCAGGGTTGACAAGACAAGGTGCCCGGTAATGGCCGCCTGCAGGGCAATCTCGGCCGTTTCTTCGTCTCTGATTTCACCAACCAGCAGTATGTCCGGATCCTGCCGCATGCAGGAACGAATGACTCTGGGGAACGTGAGGCCTGCCTTATCATTCACCTCTACCTGGGTAATTCCCGGCACCTGGTACTCGACGGGGTTCTCAATGGTAATGATGTTGACGCCAATGCGATTGACTTCCGCCACCATGGAATACAGGGTACTGCTCTTGCCCGAACCGGTTGGCCCGGTCATCAGTACCATGCCGGACGCATTGGATAGCATACGACGAATGCTCTGCAATGCGCTGAGGGACAAGCCCGTACCTGAAAGACTATATACACGTCCCTGTTCCAGGAAGCGTATCACCAGGCTTTCGCCACCTTTTGCAGGCAATACGGAAATCCGCAAGTCGAACTGCTTGCCCTCAATGGTCAGCGACATGCGACCATCCTGGGGAATATGGCTTGTGGCGGGGTCCATGTCGCCGCGGGCCTTGAAATATCGGATGATACGATCACCGACTCCGTCCGGTAGCATTGCAATACGTTGCAATACCCCATCGATACGATAACGGATGGTACTGCCCCGCATATATGGATGCAGATGCAAATCTGAAGCCTTCATCTGGATCGCTTTGGTCAGCAGTGACCGAACCAGCTTATCAGTAGCGCTGGAGGTTTCAGAATCCGCACCCTTTGGCTGGTCCAGTATGATCGAGCTCAGACGATCCGATTCCTTGTCTGAGGCATTAACGTAAGCCCGGTGAATGGCTTCATCCAGTTCCTCGGGTGGTGCAATCTGTAACTCAAGCGGTTTACCACAAGCAAACTCTGCCCGGTTGATGCCTGCTCCCTGAAACGGCAAGCATACAGCCAGGACCAACCGGTTTCCTGCATCTTTGAGCGGCAACAACAGTTCCCCGCGCGCCAGCGCCGAAGGTATGCGTGCCAATACCGTCTCCTCTGGATCAAGTACTTCTGCTCTTTCCAGTCCGAGTGTATTAGCAATGGCCGCGGCAAATTCACGGGAGGTAACACCCGCCGTTTTGGCCAGGCGTTGCCAGACTTCCGTACGACCACCATGGATACCCACCTGCTTCAATTGCTCTACATCCGGATAGGCGCTAACTGCAGCTCTTCGCAGCTTTTCAAGCGGGGACAACTCGGACCGCATTGAGCCAGCAACGGGATGTTTGAGTTTTTCGTCTATCATTTCTGCAGGTTACCAGAAGTCATGGCTAATAAATTAATACAGGCCGTGAAAGCAACTATCTGAATGATGATAGTCAGCAATGCAACCTGGCTTCAGGGTCCTTCAAGGCTCTGGGTAGCATCACCCAGCTGCCCTTCAAGGCGAAAGCGGCCGCCGCCAATATCCTCGATCTTAATGTACGGCTTCAAGGCCGGGTTGGGAATATTGGAAGGCAACAGCCCCCAACGATCGTAAAAGTCGATCATTTCATGCCTGGCCTGCTGCATCATGTGATTCAGGTCCTCTTCGGCCCTGGATCGCGGTTTGTGATGCGCAAGCCATTGAACCACAACCAAAAGCGCCAGCGCCCCGACAATAATCTTCCAGGGGGTGGCATTCCGGCGCTTCCTGACCCTGAGCGATGATGAGTTTTTAGAAAGCTCCTGCTCGACCGCGCTGATGCTGGCTCT
>JBFFRZ010000107.1:0-8630 GCA_041572715.1 Gammaproteobacteria bacterium | reverse complement strand
TTGACCTCCTGCGGCGTCATCGACTCGGAGAGCTTCTTCATCGCCGATGGCGTGTCCATGAAGATCGGCCCGCGGCCTTCCTTCATTTCCTTCAGCATCAGGTGGTTACGCAGACATGAAGCAGGAACCGCTGCCTGACCATATGGAGGATAGTCATCCAGCATGTCCTTGTTACGAACCATGTACAGTTCACCGTAAGCATTGGTCGCCTGTGATTTGAACAGCAGGAACCATGCGCCTACAGGACCATAACCGTCCTTGAAGCGGGTGGGTACGAAGCGGTTTTCCATCATGGTCAGCTCGGCACCTGCCTCGGCAGCCATTGAGTAAGTAGAACCTGAGTTCCATACCGGGTACCAGGCACGTCCAGTGCCTTCACCAACAGAACGTGGACGGAAGATGTTTACACAACCACCGGCAGCCAGCAGGATTGCCTTGGCCTTGTAAACCACAATCTTGTCTTCACGAGTGGAAAAACCAACAGCACCGGCAATACGGCCCTTGTCGTTTTTGTCGTTGACCAGCTTAACGATGAAGATACGCTCCTGAATACGCTCGGTACCCAGTGCTTTCTTGGCAGCTTCAGCAACAATCCACTTGTAGGATTCACCATTGATCATGATTTGCCACTTACCGGAACGTACGGGCTTGCCGCCGTCCTTCAGAGGAGTCATACCCTTGGAACCGTCGAAACGCTCGCCGTTCTCGTCAGTCTTCCAGATTGGCAGACCCCACTCTTCGAACAGGTGCACAGACTCATCAACGTGGCGACCCAAGTCATAAGCCAGGTCATCACGGGTGATGCCCATCAGGTCGTTAGAAACCATACGGGCATAGTCCGCAGGATCCTGCTCTGTGCCAATGTAGGTGTTGATTGCAGACAGGCCCTGTGCAACAGCACCAGAACGATCCATTGCTGCTTTATCAACCAGTTTTACAGACAGGTCGTGACCGTCTTTCTTGGCAGCCTCGATCCAGCGCATGATTTCAAAACCAGCACCACAGCAGGCCATACCGCCGCCAATCAGAAGAATGTCAACACTTTCTTCGATGACATCAGGATTTCCAAATTCAGCCATTTTCAATTACTCCGTTAATTAAATATTCCGAAATGTTCCGATTAAATCTTGATCAGTTCGGAAGGATCACCCACACGGTAGCCATTTTGCTCCATATGGTTGAAGAAACCGTTTTCCTTGATCTTGGACATATCCGCTTCGGGCTTGCCCGCATAAGGATCGATAGAACCTTCGGGTGTAGTACGAATCGGGAACTTGAACCGCTTCATGGTGCCGTTGCGGAACTTGATGGTCCACATGATGGAGTCAGAACCGCGCAGCGGCTGTACAGAACCGCCCAGAGGCACAACGTCAGCGTAGTGACGGGCTTCGATAGCATTCTGAGGGCAGATCTTGACGCAGGAATAACATTCCCAGCATTGCTCTGGCTCCTGGTTGTAGGATTTCATCGCATGACCAGTTTCTGAACCGTCTTTGTCCAGCTTCATCAAGTCATGTGGGCAGATGTACATGCAAGCAGTCCTGTCTTGACCCTTACAGCCATCGCACTTTTCGGTACGTACAAACGTAGGCATGGCATTACTCCGTTTTTATTTACTGTCAGTAAAAAGTTTTTCTCATCTGGCGAAGCAGCACAACGAGCAACTGCTAGCGGAAACCCGTTGGCAAACAACAAGTTACGATCAAAATTCGCTAAAATCCTGACCCACTACCTCCCAGTGGAAGGCGTACCTTAGCGCCGCAGAAGGTAAAAGCAATTCAGAAATATCATCGCGAGCATAAGAAACCCTTATATACGCAGCTTATAATTGTTTCGGGGAGGCCCAATATCGCCGGATTTACATCGGTAATGATGCCTTCTATGCCGGCAACACTTCCCGGCAAACTCTCCATGCCCATCGTTTGTTCAGTTATGCCCTCGCTTGACTGATTGCCAATGCCAGTCCTGCCGATCATCACCGCATGACCCGGTTACCATCCTGCGCCTGGTAATCAATCAGTCGCACCAACTGGTACAGTCCCTGAATGCATGCGGCGAGAGCATAGCGGCAATGACCCATAGCTCGGCGCAGGCAGTAATATTAGGATACGGCGTATACGCCCCAGTCTTCAGCATAAGCCAGGTCTACAGACGAGAAAATCAGGGGTGATTTTATTACCAGTGCGCGGATAAATATGTCATTTCCAAGAATTATCGGGGCTTACTTACGTTAGTGCAGTCGACCACAGACAGACCTTCTTTCAGTTTTACTCACAAAGAAGAAATTTTGAACGTGCTGCACTCAGCCCGGGGCCTGGAGTCCATCCAGACCCTTCCCCAGGCTGGGACGCCATCACCGGCGACCAGGGCATAAACTTTCAGGCGGACAGAAACAACGTCTGGCCCTGGCGCATGCGCTGTTAAAAGACGCGCCGATTTTAGTACTCGATGAAGCGGCCGCGTGGTAAATTTGAGTAACTCATCGGATTGAAGATTATCGAAGATCTCTACACGATTCATAGAGTTACTCGATATTCTGCACCTGTTCGCGCATCTGCTCGATCAGCACCTTGAGGTCAACACTGGCGCGTGTGGTTTCTACATGCGATGACTTGGAACCCAGGGTATTGGCTTCCCGATTGAATTCCTGCATCAAAAAATCCAGTCGCCTGCCGATGGGTTCATCGCGTTCCAGGACTTCACGCACCTCGGTGATGTGACTTTCAAGTCGATCCAGTTCTTCATCAACATCCAGCTTTTGTGCCTGCATGACCAGTTCCTGTTCAAGGCGATCCGTATCGGGTTTTTCGACCAGCTCCTGCAAGCGTAGATTAAGCTTTTCCCGGATGGCATCAATCACCTGGGGCCTGTTGGCCCTGACGTCACGCACAATGGACTCGATTGAACTGCAGCGCTGCAACAACATGGCTTTCAGTCGTTCTCCTTCACCGGCACGTACCACTAACAGCTCATCGAGTGCCTGCTCAAAAGACTCAACCACCCCCTGCCCTACAGAATCCATCTCCAGTTCAGGCTCCATCACCACACCGGGCCAGCGGAGGATATTTAACGCATCCAGGGACGCGGCATGCGGCAGTATGCTTTCGATTTGATGACACAAATGAACCACCTGTTTCGCCAGGCCTTCATCCAGCAGCAGAGACTGGTTGGCGGTATGCAGTTTTTTGAATCTCAGCTGACAATCAATTTTTCCTCGATTGAGCTTTTTACCCGCCAGATCGCGACATTTCGTCTCAAAACCCCGCAATTCCTCTGGCATGCGTAAAAACGCCTCCAGGTATCGATGGTTGACGCTACGTATCTCCCAGATCAACTCCCCCCAGCTTTCACGTTTTTCAATGCGAGCAAACCCCGTCATGCTGTAAACCATTACTGTCGTACTCCCTGGTATGCGTATAATCGCGCGCCTGATTATGCAACTACCGGAAAATTCATGAGACCAAGTCAGCGCGCGCCCGATGAAATGAGGCAGGTCATTATTGACCGTAACTTTACCATGCATGCCGAAGGTTCTGTGTTAATTACCTTTGGCAATACCAAAGTCATCTGCACGGCTTCGATTGAAGAGCGAGTGCCGCCCTTCCTCAGGGGACAGGGCCAGGGCTGGGTTACCGCAGAATATGGCATGCTGCCAAGGTCCACATCGAGCCGGATGCGGCGCGAGGCGTCCAGTGGCAAGCAGGGTGGCAGAACCCTTGAGATCCAGCGGCTCATTGGCCGCTCACTGCGCGCAGTGATCGACCTGAAAAAACTGGGTGAGCGCACGATAACCGTGGACTGCGATGTTATCCAGGCCGACGGTGGCACCCGAACCGCCTCAATCACCGGCGGCTATGTGGCCCTGGTTGAAGCGATCAAACATCTTATGGAAGCGGGCGCATTGGATGAAAACCCGCTCATGAACAGCGTTGCCTCAATTTCCGTGGGTATTTACAAGGGCACACCCGTGCTTGATCTCGATTACCCGGAGGATTCCAATGCCGAAACCGATATGAATGTGGTCATGGACAACCAGGGTCATTTCATCGAGATACAGGGCACCGCCGAGGGTCACCCCTTCACACGTGACGAACTGAATGAGCTGCTTGATCTTGCAGCCAAGGGCATTCAGGAACTTTCACAGGCTCAGCAAGCAGCGCTGACATCATGAGTAAACAAACAATCGTCCTGGCTACAGGCAATCCGGGAAAGGTGCGCGAACTGCAGGAACTACTGGCTGACTCATGCTACGAAATCCGGCCACAGTCTGATTACGCAACCCCTGAGGCCGTCGAGAACGGACTGGGCTTTGTCGAAAATGCTCTGATCAAGGCCCGCAATGCCTCAAAACATACCGGCCTGCCCGCAATTGCCGATGACTCAGGCATCGCGGTCGACGCCTTGAACGGCGCGCCGGGCATCTATTCAGCCCGATACGCAGGTGCCGGAGCGTCAGATGAACAAAACCTGCAGCTGTTGTTGCAAAATATGCAGGACGTCGATGACGATGAACGGACAGCACGATTTATCTGCCTGATGGTGTATGTGCGGCACGCGGAAGACCCGACGCCCATCATCTGCCAAGGTGTCTGGGAAGGCACTCTGTTGCGCGAGCCCAGTGGTGAGAATGGTTTTGGCTATGACCCGATCTTTTTCGTGGCGGAAAAAGGTTGTTCTTCAGCGGAGCTCGCAGCCGACGAAAAAAACAGGCTCAGTCATCGCGGCAAAGCCCTGCAGTGCCTGGCAAAGCAACTGGCAAACGCTGGGTAGACGCCAATTATCCATACGCCGAAAACAATTGGCCTGTACATACACCTGCCCTGGTGCATGCAGAAATGCCCCTATTGTGACTTCAACTCACATGCCCTCAGGCAGGAGTTGCCTGAAAAATCCTACACCGACGCACTGATTGCAGACATCAATTATGAGTCAGGCCTGGTCACCGACCGCATCGTCACCAGCGTTTTTTTTGGCGGTGGAACACCTAGCCTTTTTTCAGGCAGGGCCATCGGGCGTATTCTCAATACAGCAGCCGAGTATTTCAGCATCTCCGATGACTGCGAAATCACGCTTGAAGCCAATCCGGGTACCGCTGAGGCAGCTTATTTCAAGGCATATCGAAAAGCCGGCATCAACCGGCTGTCCATCGGCATGCAGAGCTTCAATAATGAAAAACTGCGGCAGCTTGGCCGGATTCACAGGGCTGAAGAATCAATACTGGCCTACCAACTGGCGCGTGACGCGGGCTTTGACAATATCAATATTGACCTGATGTATGGTTTGCCCGAACAAAGCCTTGAGCAGGGGCTTTACGACCTGCAGCAAGCCCTGTTGCTGAAACCAGAACATCTATCCTGGTATCAGCTCACCATTGAAGCAAACACCCGTTTTGCCCACGAGCCGCCTGAGCTACCGGATGAAGACGCTGTCGATGAGCTATATCTGAGTGGAAGTGAGCTGCTGCGCAATACTGGCTATGACCGCTACGAAGTGTCTGCCTATGCCCGGCCCGGCCGTGAAAGCCGACACAATATGAACTACTGGCAATTTGGCGATTACCTGGGCCTGGGGGCTGGCGCACACGGGAAATTAACCCGCAATGGTCGGATCAGACGCTATTCGCGTTACAAGCACCCGTCTGATTACATGATGCGCGCAGGATCCAAGACGGTGTACGAGCTACGCAACCCGATCAAGGAGGACGAGCTACTGCTGGAGTTCCTGCTCAACCAGCTGCGCCTGATGCAGGGTTTCGACCTGCAGCACGCGCACAAGGCCATTGGCACTGATCCGGATGAGCTAATATCCAGGCTATCAGCACCACTATCCCGAGGGCTGCTTGAAATTACCGGCGGCAGGTGCCGCGCTACCGACAGGGGGATGCGGTATTTGAATGAGATATTTCTGGGCCTGATGCCGCCATGAAACGGCTAAGTGACTGTTTTATAGGGGAGTTGAGGCATCATTTATTCACAGATATGCACATTGTGCGAATATAACAATAAAAATGTATATCATTACAATATTGATACTGAGAAGATCATCATAACCCATTGAAATAATTGAAATAATATTTGTGATTAATTTTTATACAATTTAACGGCTTTATTCAAAAACGGCTAAAATTTGCCTTAATCTTGATTTAACCCACAAAGTTATCCACAGATTTTGTGGATAACTACAGCGGCTTGAAAAGATACTTGTGTCACCATAAAAACATGGGTACGATACGCGCCCTTTTTGGCCGATGACGGATCGATATCCGGAGCACAACTGTCATGAAACCAGACATTCATCCCGCTTACACCGACATTACGGTAACCTGCAGCTGCGGCGAAACCTTCCAGACCCGCTCAACCCTGGGCGAGGCACTAAACGTGGAAGTCTGTTCGCAGTGCCACCCGTTCTACACTGGCAAGCAGAAAATCCTGGATACAGCCGGCCGCGTGGACCGCTTCAATAAAAAGTACAGCATGAAATAAGCGGCCAATGTCAGCTTTACCCGTGAAAAGGGCGTCACTTTTAGGCGCCCTTTTCTTTTTTGCGTTACCGCTATTTGCCAGTACGGAGTGCGGCCCACACCAGCTGCCTGACTGGCAAATAGTACGGCATGTGCATGATGGTGATAGCCTGAAGCTGGCTGATCAACGCAAAATCCGCCTTATTGGCATCAATACCCCGGAACTCGCCAGGGATGACCAACCGGAGCAGGCATTCGCTCAAGCGGCGCGTATGCGTCTAGACGATGAAATCAAGCGGGCGAATAACCGGGTGGGTCTGGTCTATGATGCCAAACTCAAGGACCGGTATGGTCGGACACTTGCTCACCTATTCCTGCAGGATGGCACCAATATTACCGAGCTATTGCTGCGACAAGGGCTGGGCAGCCTCGTAGCCATCAGCCCGAACCTCAAATACAACGAGTGTTATGTGAATGCCCAGCAACACGCCAGGAAAAATGAACTTAACCTGTGGCGCAAGGGCAACACGCGAATAATAGATGTGGACAAGTCTTCCTCATTGACCCGTGGTTTTCAACATGTCCGCGGCACGGTTACAAATGTAGGTCGCAGGGGCCGAAACACCTGGCTCGACCTGGGTGATGCGCTCTCCATTCAGATCGCAGACAATGATCTTGAATATTTTAAACTTGATCGCTTGTGGCCTTTGAGCCATCTGCAAGGCAGAATTATTGAGGTTAGCGGCTGGATATATACAATCAGGGGTCAATACCGGCTTCGTATTCATCACCCATCAGTTTTTCATGCGCTCGAATAAACCCCGCTACCCCATGTGGCTGGTCTGTGTCATCAGTCTTTTCATCACTCTGCAGGGTTGCTCGGTAAACCCGGCCACGGGCGAGCAGGACCTGGTCCTGATGAGCGAAAGCCAGGAAATAGCACTCGGTCGTGCCGGCCACGCTGAAATCCTGCAAGAGTACAAACAGTATCCGGATCACAATCTGTCCACATATGTGCAGAAAATCGGCGAACGTGTGGCTAAGAACAGCCATCGAGACGACATCATTTACCGATTTACGGTTCTCGACTCGGCTGAGGTAAATGCCTTTGCATTGCCCGGCGGATATATCTATATCACCAGGGGGATTCTGGCTTATCTCAATTCTGAAGATGAGCTGGCCGCCGTGCTTGCACACGAAATTGGACACGTCACGGCCAGGCACGCGGTCCGCCGCCACAGCACCGCCACGTTAACCGGGATTGCCGGCGCTATCCTGGCCAGCCAATCGGGAGTCCATGGGGCCGGTGATATTGTCAATGTTCTGGGAACCGCACTGGTAAGAGGGTATGGCAGAGAGCATGAACTCGAAGCCGACCGTCTGGGCGCCAACTATCTGGCTCGCGCCGGTTATGACCCGGAATCCATGATCGATGTTGTTCGCCTGCTGAAAAACCAGGAACTGTTCGAACAGGAGCTCGCCAGGGTTGAACAACGCAAACCCAGAACCTATCACGGCCTGTTCTCTACACACCCTGATAATGACCAACGCCTGCAGTCCGTGATCAGGGCCAGTAAGACTATCAGTCCATCGGGAAACACTGGCAAGAAAAGCAGGGGCGAGTTCCTGACTATGCTGAATGGCGTCACATATGGCCCCGCCAGCAGCGAAGGTGTAATCAGAGGTGCGCGCTTTTACCACCAGGAACTGAATTTCTCGATCGAGTTTCCCGCGCGGTGGCACATCAACAATGAACCAAACCGGGTGGTCGCTACCTCGCCTGACAATGACGGCCTCGTCGCACTAACAGTGCATGAAAGAAACCGCCGGATTCCACCCAAACAGTTTATGCAGGATCGGCTGAACCTGTCCCGATTGCACTCTGAGGAATCCATTGATCATGATGGTATGCAAGGCCATACAGCCCTCGTCAGAACCGACACTGATTATGGCGAGCGCCTGGCGCGCGTTATCGTGCTGTACTACGGTAACCGGGCCTTTGTCATCGCCGGGGCTGGCAAGGATTCAGGCCGGCCATACCGCTATGACAGCGTGATTCTGCAGACTGCAAAAACTTTCAGGGAACTGCAGGCAAATGAACGATCGCTGAGTGCTCCCAGAAAAATCGCTGTCCTTAATTATGAGGGCGAGTCCTATGGCGCGCTTGCCA
>JBFFRZ010000106.1:0-8694 GCA_041572715.1 Gammaproteobacteria bacterium | reverse complement strand
CTGCAGGTGGAGGCAGAAGGGACTGAAGGACCTGTGTTGTATTCAGCCGATCGGGTTATCCTCGCCTTGCCGCCAAGGCTGCTGCTGAATAATATCGACCTGATTCCGGGGCCTGATGAGACGATGCAACAGGTCTGGCGGAACACACCCACCTGGATGGCGGGTCATGAAAAGAGAATGTTTATCTATGAAGAACCATTCTGGCGCAGCCAGGGACTGTCCGGCGAAGTCTTTAGCAGAAGAGGTCCACTGAGCGAGATTTATGACGGCTCACCTGAGGACGAGAACTTTTATGCATTGACCGCATTTGTCGGGCTCAATGCGATGCAAAGACAACAGCTAGAGCAGAATGAGTTACACGAGGTATGCATGGCGCAGTTGCAGCGACTGTTTGGCCAGGCTAGCAGCGATGTGAAACAGGTCATGGTCAGCGACTGGAGCAGGGAAGCTTTTACTACAACCGGGCTGGACCTGGATTCCGTAACACACCACCCGCAGTATCCTGCTACGATGCAGCGTCACTTATGGAATGAACGCCTGTTGCTGGCCGGTACTGAGGTTGCCAGGGAGCAGGGCGGTTATCTTGAAGGCGCGCTTGAGGCTGCTGATGAAGCAACCGCGTTGATTCTTGCCTGACATTGTAGTGTTAGCAGATGGTTTACTTAACGATAATTGAACGAGCATGACAGAAGTAACATCAATAACGATCTTCGGTTGTGGTTACATTGGGAAACTTCTTGCCCGCCAGTTACTGGATAAAAATATACCGACTAACGGCATCGTGCACAGTGATGCCAGCCTGGCCGAATGCGAAGACAGAGACATACCCTGCAGCATGCTGGATCTGGACCGGCAGCTGCAGGAGATAGATATGTCCGGGCATCGCGTCATCTACCTGGCGCCACCGCCCGGCAAAGGTAAAACCGATACGCGCATGACGAACTTTTTACATGCCATCGAAAATCATGCACCGGAAAAATTTGTTTTAATCAGTACCACCGGGGTTTACGGGAATTGCAACGGCGAGTGGATCAATGAAACCCGGCCATTGAATCCAACTGCTGACCGGGCTTACCGTCGTGTCGACGCGGAACAACAGGTGCAGCAGTATTGCCTGCGCCATGACGTTTCACTCGTCATGCTGCGGGTTGCGGGAATTTATGGTCCGGGAAAAACCCCGGTAGAACGCATTAAAAGCGGACAGCCTGTTGTCAATGCACAGGACTCACCATTCACAAACCGCATCCATGCATTGGACCTCGTTAATATCTGTGAAACCGCATTGTTAAACCCGGATATCGCCGGTATCTATAATGTAACGGATGGTCATCCGGGCACCATGTATGAGTATTTTACCGGGGTTGCCCGTGCAATGAGTTTGCCCGCACCGCCGGAACTATCCCTGGCAGAGGCCAGGCACAAGCTGTCTGAAGGCATGTTGTCCTACATGGCGGAATCGCGGCGCATCAGTAACAAAAAATTACTGAATGACTTTCAGATTGAGTTACGCTACCCGACGTTAAAAAAAGGATTGAAAGCGATAACATAAATAGCTGTTGTTGATTAAGGCAAACCGTGATGAGATCGCAGGTAACTTCAGCCCGGTAAGGTGACCCTCACCTGAAATCCCTGCAGCTGCACTGACCGACCCATCGTGATTGAGCCGTTATACAACTCGACAATGTCCTGCACGATCGCCAGTCCCAGTCCATGACCTTCTGTCTGTTCGTCCAGCCGGGCGCCGCGTTCTGCCAGCTTCTGAATCGCTTCGGCGGGAACACCGGGCCCGTCATCCTCGATCGTAATCTGTACCTGACCAGCCGTCGGCTTGATGGATAAATGGATTTTTTCTTTTGCCCACTTGAAGGCGTTATCCATCAGGTTGCCCAGCAATTCAAGCAGATCTTCGCGGTCTGCACGTATTTCAATACCCTCTGTGATGTGCAGTTCAACATTGATTGACCTGGGGGCATGCATCTTTCGCAGTGTCTCGATCAGTAAAGGTACTTCCGCTGTGATATCGCAGAGTGTATTGACCGGACCTTCACCGGCCAGTCTTGCGCGTTTCAGTATATGGTCTGTCGTGCGTTGCATGGCGCCGACCTGCGCTGCAATCGTCTTTTTCAGTTCGGGCGTTTGCCTTAAATGTTCGTCCTGTGTCAGCTGCGATAATACAGTTAATGGTTTTTTCATCGCATGAGCAAGGTCGCCCAACGCGTTACGTGAGCGTTGCAAGCGTGTACCCAGCACCTGTAGCAGGTGATTGATTTCACCAATCAGTGGCCTGACTTCATCCGGTACGTCGTGACTCAGGTGGTCTCTTTCGCCGCGTTCCAGCAGTTTGACCTCATGCCGGATATTTGCGAGTGGTCGCATACCAAGGCGCAGTATCAAGGTTTGTAAAACGATCAATAACAGCAACAAGCCCAGTGCCAGCAACGCAAAACCAGCTTGGAATCCGGCAATGTCTTTTTCTATCGCGGTCAGGTCTTCAGCGATTGCGATCGTTATTTTTTGACCGCCTTTTTCAAACGCCGTTGTGATCACGAATAGCGGCTGACCACGTGGCCCGTCTGTATGCCTGCTGATAATTTCTCCCGAATTAACGGCATTGATCTCAAGGTCCTGGTCCCATAGCGAACGTGAACGAATTGTCTGGCGCCCGACCTGAATGCTGAAGTAATGGCCGGAAAACGGCTGACTGTAAATCGCGTCCGGCCTGCTGTGGTCAAACAGAACATCGCCACCCGGCGCGATTTTGACCGCAGCTAGCAGGGCTTTCGTGTCATGTTGCAGGCGCGAGGCCATGTAGTCTTCTGCAAGATCACGGATAGATGTGGAAACCATTACCCATAACAGCACAAACACGGCCAGCAAACTGAACAGTAGTCCAATGTTTAACCGAAGCTGGAGTGAGGTCATCAAATCAGCCCCGAAACAGGTAGCCCTGTCCGCGCCGGGTTTCTATGCGGTCCTTGCCCAGCAGTTTGCGCAGTCTGCGTACATAAGCCTCGATGACATTGCTGTCCTTTTCTTCCTCGTCGTCATAGATGTGTTCCATCAAGCGACTTTTCGACAGGATACGGTCGGGATGCAGAAGAAAATAACGCAGCAGTCGAAATTCAGTACCAGTGAGGCTGTGGGTAATGCCTTGCTCATCGGTTATTGTCTGGGTTTCCTCGTCCAGCATGATTCCGGAACCGGTTAGCTGGCCGGCTGGCTGCTGCTTGTAGCGATGCATCACAGCATTGATACGCATGATGAGTTCTTCCGTATGAAATGGCTTGCCCAGGTAATCATCGGCACCCGCTTTAAGTCCGTCTACACGTTCATGCCATGCATCCCGCGCGGTCAGGATAATCACGGGGATGGCATTTCCCTGGCTGCGCCAGTTCTGTAACACCTGCATGCCGTTTCTTTGCGGTATGCCCAGGTCCAGTATGACCGCGTCATGCAGGTTTTCATTTCCAAGGTACTCGGCATCAACCCCGTTGTCGGCGATATCAACGGCAAAGCCCGCACGTTGCAGCGCGGGCTTCAGGGTCTTCACCAGTTCCGTATCATCCTCTACCAGCAGCAGTCGCATCTAGTCCTCGCTCTCGACACCGAGTAACTTCCCATCCATAGCATTGAATATAAATTCTTTTACCTGTCCGTCAGTATTCAACACCTCAATTTCATAAACGAACTGACCATGCTCACGTTCCAGTCCCACTTCCAGAACCCTGCCCGCGTCGGGCGGCAGGTTCTGCAAGATGGTTTCCAGTGGCAGAATGTCTCCCTGCTCCATCAGCTTGCGCGCGCGTTCATGGTCATCACTTGCCAGGACCGGTGGTGACATGGCGGCCATGGCCACAATGGCGAGCATGGTTGAACGCATGATCATGGAAATCGGCATTAGTCGTCCCAGCGCCCGATGCCCTTGATCACGATTTCGCGTTCACTGAAAGACCCCTGTTCGGCCCGCTGGTGACAGGCATTGCAATGGCTCATGCTGGCAGCACCAGACTGTTTCAGTAAACGTGGTGAGATTTCGTGATGCTCATGTCTGAAATAGGGGTTATCGGTAATACGCAAAAGTGGTTGTGTCGAAGCACCCTTAACCGCAGTCATCATCCGTTGGGAACGTCGATAACTGGAGTTGTCAGCGGCATATGTGAGCAGAAAAGTCATAATTTCCTGATTGGTTGCCTGGTCCAGTTCGGCGTTATCGCCAAAGTGATCCTGCAGGCTGGACATGATTCTACGCCATGAATCTGCAGGAAGCAGCCCCGGCGGATAGGCTATGTGGCAGCTGCCGCATTCCTCGGTATAGGTTGGATTTGGTCTTGCATACACACCGGTAGATCGCCGCATCATATGTTCCCAGCGATCATCGTCATCCTCGTGTGAATAACGGCCATCGTAATCACTCAGGGCATTGCCCGCACCGATGAGCAACGCACCCATCAATGATAGTGCGGCAATAGAAAAAAATAGTGTCTTCATCACTTTACTCCACTAGTTTGATTTCAGAAAAGCCATTATGTCGGCCTTTTCCCGGACACTGCATTCGCGGCCCATGGTCCATTTGCAGTTGCGGCGAAACCACTTCTCGATTTTTTTCTCGTCTGTCAGACTGCTCGGGTTGACGGCCGGGCTGAGTGGTTTGATGGCTTTGCCGGTGCGGATATGTTTGCCGCCCTGACGGGGATCGGCAGTGTGGCAAGTGGTACAACTGCGCGTTTCATCTTTCACCTCGTGTTCTGCTGTCCACAGTTGTTGACCTGCCCCGGCATTGCCCGCCGCAGGGTTCGCGGCCATTGCCGTATTCATAAGCACTGCTATTGAAAAAAGGACGGGTAATCTTTTCATACCTTTTCCTCCTTACCGGCACGCTTGTATCCATGCATCATGGACGCGACCAGGTTTTCCCGGTGAATGAAACTCTCAATAACTACGCCGCTCACATGAATAAACACCAGCAGTAAAGTAAAGTTGGCAAAGAACTCATGGATTTCTTCAAAGATCTCTTCGATCGTTTCACCGCTGCCGGCCAGCATGAATGCCAGTGGACCTTCACCCTCTGCGCCGTAAACACCCACACCACTGAACACGGTCAGCAGCAGCGAGCCCAGCAGGAGAAATATCATTGCACCTCCCGCCGGGTTGTGTCCGATATAACGTTTGGCCCTGAAGAAGATGGTATCGGTGATGAACTTGCGGATACTGGAAGGTGAATAGGTGAAATCGGAAAAGCGCGCATGTGGTGGGCCTATAAAGCCCCATACCAGCCTCAACACAATCAGTCCCAGCACCACGTAACCCGCCAGCGTATGCACGGTAAGCAGATCCTCTTCGGTGATGTACGCGATGAAGAAAGCCGCTACCAGGCTCCAGTGAAAGATGCGAACAAAGGGGTCCCAGACGACAATTCGTTTTTCAGTTTCCATTTCCTGCTCCCGGAAATTGACAATAGCGCCATGCTAGCGACCAAAGCTGAAATGAAACTGAAAATTTGCGAGATGATTACGGACTGCATAGGTCCCTGGATTGATCCCGAGTCGTTCGCACCCCGGGGACAGGAGCGGATTAATGATATGTAGCTATACAGCAGTGCCTATGCTGTCAGCAATGTGCGGCTATGTAGAAACATAGGTATAGGGGTAAACCCTGCTGGTACCCCTGATCATTCTATCCATTTGCCAGTAATCCTTTAAATCAACAGCGCATTGCGGATCGCTGGCATGAATACAATCGTAGTCGGGGTGCTCCGATGCCGGGAGATGCGCCATATGCGATCGATCCGAAGTGAAGCACCGCAGGAATTCATCTGCGGCAACTTCACGAACCATCATTCGCTGGCCGGGCGGCAGGTCCGCAGGATTGGGAAAGGATGCCTGCTGGTAGGTATTCCAGTCGACAGGAAAGGGCAGATGCGTGTCGAAATCAAATACCAGGGCTTCGTCGTCATCGGGGCGATATTTCAGGATGACGTGATAATCATAGGAAATGGCCTGTCCGGAGTCGATAAATTGCTGGTTGAAGACAACAATGTCTTTAGAGTTGTTGGACAGAAAAAGAACATTGAGCGCATCCGTTGGAATGCCGGTGGAGGTCAGTGAGCGGCAAAGCTGCCAGATGTTCTCCTCACAGAACAGCGCGGTGTATAGATAATCCTGTTTGTTGAATGTTTGTGAACTATTCATTGCTCAATCATATTGGATTGTATGCAGTAATAATAATGAATCGGGTGGTCGTAAGACTCGAACAGTAATAACTGAAGATGCCGATACTATGGGCACCAGCTGACATGAATTAAATGGAGCTATCGGATAATGCTGACCGTGTCGCCAACACGGAGCAGTCCGCCGGCCACGATTTCGATGCAGGCACCACTTTGTTTGCCTAAAGCCTTGCACATGCCTTGGCCGGATACACGGTCGATATAGGCGCAGGGCGGGCGCGGTTTCCGGTAACGTAATATCGTCTCGCCAATGGCTAACGATGCCCCGACCAGTTGTTTAACATTCAAACCGCTGATCACAAGATTGCGCCGATGACCTCCGTTCGCAATCATTTGCTGGATTTCAGTTGATGCGCGCTTGCTGGTCCGGTCAATTTCCTCCTGTGTAATCAGGGTAACTTCACAACTATCGACTGACCTGTAAAAACCCTTTTGCTCGGCATAACGATCCCCATCCAGTCCTTTGCCCGCAATTGCAGTAATGCTATTGGTGGATTGCATTGGTTCACCAGCCGACACGGAGATATAGATTGCGGTGAGCGTGGCTGCGTCCTGCCTGTTTCTAAATAATCCAGATAATGCCATTGTGGGTTACCGGGTAATGATTCACGAGGTGATCAGGGTAACCCATGAATCAATGGCTATCCATGCCAGGGAGTAAGCCTGAACTACTGGATTCCGGGTCTCCACTTCGTTACGCCCGGAATGACGGTTTACTGAATAGTTGCCATGTCCCTGTTGTGTAAAAAAAGCGACGTTCTCAAAAAGGCATAGACATAAAAAGTGTCATATCTTTTAGAGAGTCATGCTCGCGAACGCGGGTATCCAGTGCGTCGTTTATGTCCCGCAGAACGTGCGTTGCACAACTTCCTCGGGCTTTGGTGGCTGCATGTAGTGATCCTTGCCGGCCTGGCGTACATAAGGATTTTGCAGTACCTCATGTAACGCATGAAACACGGAAAAATCATTATGATCTTCGGCCGCCCTGATCGCTGCTTCAACCTGGTGATTGCGCGGGATGTAAACCGGGTTTACTGCTTGCATGTCTTCCTGTCGCTGTTCATCTGAATGCGATTCATGGTCCAGGCGCTCACGCCAGCGCTCAAGCCATTTTTCAAACTCATCGCCATGATTGAACAGGGCTTTGCAGGCATTATCTTCATCCGAAGGTTGTGCCGATAATTGCGACAGGCGGGAGAACGTCAACGTGAAATCTGCACGGTTGCGCGCCATCAGGTCGAGCAGGTCCTGAATAAGTGACTTGTCCTGTGCTTTCGACTCATCGTTTATGTTGAACAGGCCACACTTTGCGCACATGCCCGAAATCCAGTCATCCTCGTGACGAGACTGGTAGGTTTGCAGTAGGTCCTGCGCGCGTTCAACCGCGGCGTCGATATCTTCATCAATCAGGGGCAACAGGGCCTCTGCCAGTCGTGCCAGATTCCATAGGCCAATTGAGGGCTGGTTGCTGTAGGCATAGCGACCATAGCGGTCAATCGAACTGAAAACCTGGTCGTGGTCATAAGCGTCCATGAAGGCGCAGGGTCCGTAATCGATGGTTTCACCGGCTACGGACATATTATCGGTATTCATTACGCCGTGAATGAAACCCAGGTGCATCCACTGCGCAATGAGTGAAGCCTGCCGATCGGTCACGGCCTGCAGCAACGCGACATAAGGGTTATCGGCTTCGACCAGCTCGGGATAGTTTTGCGCAATGACGTGATCTGCGAGTTTCTGTATGGATTCGACATCACCTCGTGACGAGAAATACTCGAAGGTGCCTACGCGCACAAAACTGGATGCCACGCGCGTAATAATGCCGCCGGGCAGGAACCGGTCGCGCGCAACCTCTTCGCCGGTGGTGACCGCGGCCAGGGCGCGCGTCGTGGGTACGCCCAGATGATGCATGGCCTCGCTTAAAATGTATTCACGCAACACGGGTCCCAGGGCGGCGCGGCCATCACCATTACGTGAAAAAACAGTCTGTCCTGAGCCCTTGAGCTGCAAGCCCATGGTGTTGCCATCGATCGTGCTGATTTCGCCCAGTAAAATCGCGCGACCATCTCCCAGTTGCGGTACAAAGTTTCCAAACTGGTGTCCCGCATAGGCCATGGCAATCGGCGTGGCACCGTCGGGAATCATGTTGCCGGAGAAAACCGCGGTCAGTTCAGACTCACTATAACTGCCAACCTCGATACCCAGATCCTTTGCCAACGCTTCATTAAAGCGGATCAGTGCAGGATTACTGACCGGCGAGGGGTCGGTCCGGTAAAAAAACGATTCGCCGAGCGCGTGGTATTGATTGTTAAAGGGTATGTTTTTCATGTTTAAGGCATATACGCAATTCACTAGTGTACCGGAATTTAGTGTGAATAAATTACGACTAGAACTATACCGTATTGTGGCGGGTCGGAAGGATATCAAGGCAGGCCGTTTAAACCTGTCGCTTGAGGCTGACCGGAGAG
>JBFFRZ010000105.1:0-8695 GCA_041572715.1 Gammaproteobacteria bacterium | reverse complement strand
CCTCTTTCAGCAATGCCTGTTGCCCCGCGTTTTCCATCTGCTGAAAGAGGTTTTCAGCATCGACTGGATCTACATCACTGAAGGCGCGTATATGGGTTTGTGTATAACGTCTGCCCCGCGGCGCGGCCAGCATACCGAGCGCCGAAAGAACCCCCGCATGGATCGGAACCATGACAGCCTCCATGTTCAACTGTTCGGCAAGATCACAGGCATGCAAGCCGCCGGCACCGCCAAAACTGACCAGTACGAAATCCCTGGGATCGAAGCCCTTCTCAATGGAAATCACCCTCAGTGCCTGCGCCATATGTTCATTGGCCAGCGCGAGAATACCCTCGGCTGCCTGCTCTACACTACAGTTCATCTGCCCGGCCAGCTGCCTGATGGAGTCAACTGCAGCACCGCGATCCAGATTCATGCTTCCACCCAGCGCCACCCCGGAAGGCAGATGGCCCAGCATCAGGTTGGCGTCAGTTACCGTTGGCCGGGTACCACCCTGACCATAGCAGGCAGGACCGGGCATCGCCCCGGCAGACTGTGGACCGACCTGCAGTACCTGCCCATCATCCAGCCAGGCCAGTGACCCGCCACCGGCGCCGATTGTATGCATGTCCACCATGGGAATAGCGACGGGGAAACGCGAGATCCTGTTTTCATCCGTTAGCTGGATACCCCCGTCGATCAAGGCTACGTCAGTCGAAGTGCCTCCCATATCAAATGTCATGAGCCTGGTTTTTGCTGCCAGCGCGGCAAGCGCCCTGGCGCCTATCAGGCCGCCGGCAGGACCGGACAGGAGCAGCGTTGCCGGCATTTGTGCCGCCTGCTTCGCGTCAATGGTATCGCCGCTACTTTGCATCACCGCCAGCGATGCCGGACTAACCTGGCGCGCCAGCTGGTCCAGGTAACGTTGCATCAGCGGGCCGGTTGCCGCGTTCAGCCAGGTACTAATGCCCCGTTCATACTCACGGTAGACCGGTAACAGCGCAGATGATCGGGTAACAAAAAGATGACCGGGCAGCATGGCCTCGATTTCTTTTTCATGGCGGTCATCTATAAAGGAAAACAGCAGGTTAATGGCCACTGACTCCGGCTGCAGTTGCCGAATAGCGGCCAGCAACGCCTGCTTGCTCTGCTCACCAAGAGGCTTCAGCACGTTCCCCTTTGCATCGACCCTGCAGTCGACCTCAAGGCAGTAATCCTCGGCTACCGGTGGCGGCAGGACCGCGGGCTGCAGGTTATAAAGTTCCTGTCTTGCCTGGCGACCGATGGTCAGGATATCCCTGAGACCTTCATTCGTTATGTAGACGGTGCGCGCGAGTTTCCCTTCAAGCACCGCATTGGTTGCTACCGTGGATCCATGGATGATGTGCAGCCCTTCCAGTTTCACCCCAAGGTCATCAATACCTTGAAGAATCGCGCGTTCGGGTGAGGCCGGCGTTGACAAAACCTTGTGCGTGCGCAGCGCATCACCATCGAACAGAACAAAATCGGTGAACGTGCCACCGGTGTCTACACCCAGCAGGAACATATCTCAGTAATGCGGTGGTTTAACATCCAGCTCTGCATCGATCCCGGAAGGTGTAATTGCCCGCAGCTGTTTTTGCAGCTGACTAAACAGCTGCTGCAATTCATAAACCTGGTTTTGCTGTTCAACGACTGTCCGGTTCAGTTGGTCAATATTATCCTCGAGAAATGACAGGCGGGTCTGAAGATCGGTGATTTGCTGTTCCATGTTCCTTCCGGTAGTTATATAGCCCCTGGTTACGTAATTCATGTTCGCATTACGTGACGATAGCATTACAATGCCCGCGCCGTTATAAATACAACATCATGCGTACATACCTGCTTACACTGTTCCTGTTTCTCAACGCTGCCATGGCAAACGCGGCTACGCTGCCGGATCCGGCAAAACTATGGCTGAGATCTCATGCAGCGGTAATCATGGATCAGCATACAGGTGAGGTACTCTACCAAAAGAATGCGCAGGAACCCCTGCCGATTGCTTCCATTACCAAACTCATGACCGCCATGGTCCTGATTGACGCCAGGCTGGACATGGATGAAGCCATTAGCATCAGTGCTGCTGACAAGGATAAATTACGTTATAGCCGCTCACGGCTGCCGGTGGGATCAAAACTGACGCGCGCAGATTTGCTGAAGATGGCACTCATGGCCTCAGAGAACCGGGCGGCGGCGGCACTGGCAAGAACTTACCCCGGCGGCAGCGAGGCATTCATCAGGGCAATGAATATAAAGAGCCGCAAGCTCGGCATGCAGGATACCGTTTTCAAGGACAGCACCGGCCTGATCACCCAGAACCAGTCAACGGCCCGGGACCTGTCACTACTCCTGCAGGCGGCCTGGGGTTATCCCTTGATACGTGACTTCAGTGGCATCGGTAGCAGTCAGGTCAAGCTGATCAGTAGTAATCGCGAGATCAAGTTCAACAATACCAATCGCCTGCTAAGAAACGCCCGCTGGACCATCGGCATGAGTAAAACCGGCTACATCAAGGAATCCGGTCGCTGCCTGGTGATGCAAACCACGATCGCCGGCCGCGACCTGTTTATTGTGCTGCTCAATGCACAGGGGAAATTATCCAGCTTCGGTGACTCGGGCCGCATACGCAAATGGCTGGAACGGTATGAGCCCCAACCCGCTGTCTAGTCTTACCACTACATATAGAATTATTTTTTCTTTGAAGTACTAGATATTGTAGTTTCTTGGTCTATACTCCTGCATACCCATATATTGCATAGGGTTTCTATGCACGGAGCTTCTGATGAGACTGTTTGCATTTGGCTCGCTGATCATCGTTTCTATCTTTGCCCTGCTGGCGCACGCAGAGCGTCTACCTCATCCCCCGGGCCCAACCTACGGTGGCTTTATCCCCGGCGACTGGGAGCACAGGTCCAATGACCAGGCAGGCCCCGGTTGCGGCTAGCAGCCGGCTTGACAGCGTAAGTCGTCAAGCTACAGTCCGCAGCCCTGATTTTGGCAGTACCAATGTGATGAATTTGCCGGAAGCCGGCTCGATGATTGCGGCCTCAGGAGAACGGAGAATTCCTGGCCAAACAAGCTGCAATAAAACGATATCCCATAAACGGGCAGAATTTGATTAAGGTCAAATGAACCATTAGCCATAGCGCGATAATTCTCCTGCCGCTCTGGGAAGTTGAGAACCTCCTGCTCATAGCACCTGATCCCCCCGGCTTAGCCGGTTTGTGCATTGAGTTACCTGCCTGAACGATGCTGACCAGAGCGGCACCCTTGCACGCCAGTTCAGGCATCCATATCCGGAATCAGTTTGCTTTCAAGACGGCTGATCGCGTCTTTCAGGTTAAGTTTGCGCATTTTCATCCGCTTCAGCCGTAACTGGTCAATCGACGGATTCTCTGACATCAACTGTATAGCCGCATCCAGGTCACGGTGTTCCTGGCGCAGGTGATAGAGGCGTTCACGCAACTCCAGCATATCCAGCAATTCATCGGTATTCTCTTCGGACATGGCAGTATGTTGCTCCTGCAAACGTTATAAATACAACCGGTTATTGACCTACAGCTTAAACACGCGCTGGTAAAAAGCCAGCTCGGATTGCAGGGTATCGATAATTGTCGCGGCCCGGCGAAAACCATGCTGCTCGCCGGCATATAATATCAATTCGGTATAGACACCCTTGTCTCTCAGGGCTGCAGCCATGCTTCTGGCCTGTTGCGGCGGCACGACCTTGTCTTCTTCGCCCTGCATGAAGATAACCGGACAGGACAGGTTCTCCACATGCATGATCGGGGAGCGCGCCTGGTATAAATCCTGGCGTTCGGGATAAGGGCCGATTAACCGGTCAAGGTAACGGGCCTCGAACTTGTGTGTTTCATTCAGCAACGATTGCAAATCGCCGATTCCGTA
Source organism: Gammaproteobacteria bacterium (assembly GCA_041572715.1). Taxonomy (GTDB): domain Bacteria; phylum Pseudomonadota; class Gammaproteobacteria; order JAJDYQ01; family JAJDYQ01; genus JAJDYQ01. The sequence continues at coordinate 4,792 of JBFFRZ010000105.1, read as the reverse complement.
GTAACTGGCGCCCGCATGAAAAACATCGGTAAACGTCAGTGCCGCTAACGTGGTAAAACCGCCCGCGCTGCCACCACGGATGATCAACCGATTCGGGTCCGCCTTGCCCAGTTCTACCAGGTAGCGCGCACCGGCAACAACATCATCGACGTCATATATCCCCCAGTGTCCATTCAGGTGCTCCCGGTAGCCGCGTCCGTAACCTGTACTCCCTCGATAATTCACATCCAGTACCGCGAATCCGCGGCTGGTCCAGAACTGGGTTCTGAGGCTCAGACTGGCTGAGGTAGCGCTGGTCGGGCCGCCATGAGTCATGACGAGCAACGGCGGCAACTCACCCGGCACGGCCTCAACTTTCGGGTTGTACGGCGGATAGTAAAAACCATGGGCCTCATCATCATCGCTGGTCTCAAAACATACGGGCTGCGCCTCTGATACCCAGTCGACAGTTACCGGCAAAGGTTGTTCTGCTGTGCATAAACTACGCTCACCCGACTGTAAATCGATTGAGCTCACCTCGTCGGTGCAGCGGCTGCCTGCAGCGATCAGCACCACACGGTTTTTGTCCGCAGCAAGCGCGGTGATGCTGTTATAGGGGGTCCTGATCGGTTCAACTTCTCCGGTATTGGTGCATATTCTGGCCAGCCGCCAGAGGCCCTGCTCACACAGGGTCGCGATGATATGGTCCGGGTCCTGGAACACATATGTCTGCATTCCGAACTGCCACAATGGCAGGCCCATTTCGGCTTCATAATCACAAACCTGCGACAGGCTTTGCGGATTCTCACAGTCATCAAAACGGTACAGTTGCCACCAGCCCGTCGGATCGTTGACAAAATACAGTTTGCCATCTGCCGACCATGCTGGCTGAAATACAGATTGGCCTGCTGCATCAACCAGTTTTACCGGGGCAAGGGCTTCGCCATGATCCCCCAGCTCCGTCAGCCATAGTATGGTTCTGTCCCAGGGCATATCAGGGTGGTTCCAGCTGAGCCATGCCAGCCAGCGTCCATCAGGGCTCACCGCAGGCGCAGCATAAAAATCATCGCCAGTCGCCATCGCTGTCACGACACCGCCTGATATGCGAACCAGCTCGCTGCACGGCTCTGCCCCTTCAGCCAGGGCGTGATCTTCACGCACCGCGTAAAGGCATTGGTGATGTGAATTGAACTGAAGGTCTGCGTAACGGCTTTGCGGCTCATTAGTCTGTTGCGTTATCTGCCCGTTGGCCACCTCGTACACCTGTTGATCGGCGTCATTAACAAACCAGACCCGACCATCATGTACCGCAAAGGCACCACCGCCGTATTCGTGCACTCGTGAACGCGCATTCCACGGTGGCGGCAGCACGTCTTCAATACGGTCCTGACGTCGTCGAACAATGACCGTACGCCCCTGTTCATCGGGCCGGCCTTCCAACCAGTAAATATCATCACCATCTAGTTGCACACTGGCATAACGCACAGAACTGCCGGCAACCATCTCGGCCGTGATCAATGAGCTCCAGGTTCCACATGCTTGCTGTTCTTTAGTCATTAATTTTCTTATGCTGTGTGACTATTCAGGGCAGCGCATTGTAGAACATTACCGAACAATGACCACCAACCACCTGTCACAAAGCCTGGGCAACCTGCTGGGCGGACTAAGGCTGGCTCTGCTGCTACCGGTAGCGACACAGCATTTTCATTTCAGTCACATACAGTTCGTGACCATGCTGACACTGGGCATAATGCTGGATATCAGTGACGACTGGTGGATGGCACAGCCGCCATCCGAGTTTAACCCCTACGGTATCAGTTACCTCTTGTCGCTGTACTTCATCCACCTCGCGGGCCTGTACCTGATCGTTATGCTTTACCGACTGCCCGGGAAGTTCCTGCCGTTAGCCATACAGGTCTATGCCAGTTATCCGCTGGTTTTTCTTGTCAGCGCCATCAGCAATCATCTGACCGTCACGACAGGTGATGCTTACTTAGTCGGTACTGCTGCACTGTTCACCTGGTCTGTAGTGATTGTGTACCGGGTGCTGCGCCTACAGTTGCCTGACAAGTCGTTTACACTGACTCCGGCGCTGGCCCTTTATGCACTAATTAACACCGGGGCCTTGCTGGTGCTGCCGCAACAGCCACTGTGGTACGGCGATGTTTCCGCTGCTGATGATGCCTGGAAAAAAGCGATCAACACGGAAGATACCTATTACAGGCAGCTGCCATTAATGGACGATGCCCTGCATTTCATACGGTCTGGAATTCCGGATCGTGTCGAGTATTTTTTCCTCGGCTATGCGCCCGATGCCCGCCGGGACAAGTTCCTGAAAGAGTCGCTGTCGGTGCAGGAAACCATCGGTACAACCCTGGACGCACAGGATAGATCGCTGCTGCTGGCCAACCACCTGCTCACCTACAAAGAGCAGCCGCTGGCCAACAAGCATAACCTGCACCTGGCGCTGACCGATATCGGCAGCAAAATGAATGATGATGATTTTCTGCTGATGTTTCTCACCGGGTATGGAGACAAACAACACAACATCGGAACCAGTTTCGAAAATATGCAATTTAATGATCTGCAGCCAGTTGAGCTGGCAAGCATGCTTCAACAAAGCGGGATACGCTGGCGGATCATCGTTATCTCGGCCTGTTATTCAGGTGGTTTCATCAACCATCTGAAAAATCCGTACAGCCTTATCATCACCTCATCAGCGCATGATCGTAAATCCGCCGACTGCGACAATCACGATGAAGCGACCGGCTTCAGCGATGCCTATTTCAGACAGTCGTTCCTGCAGAGCCAGTCTTTTATCAAGGCTTTTGAAACAGCTGCCGGGTTGATCGCTGCACGGGAAAGACATGCGGGGATTACGCCATCGCAGCCGCAGATTTATATCGGCGAAGAAATCAAAAAAAGGCTAAAGTAAGACCGTCACAACTGGATAAAGGTAGAAAATAATGTCAAGGAAACTGAATCCCTGTCTCATTCTTTTACTGGCCTCGTCTCTGTTACTTTCTCCACTGCAGGCAAGCGATCTGGAAAAAGAGCAACGCTGGCGTTCACAGATAGTCGATGCAATTCTGGATGGCGAAGCCATCGACCTGAACGATGGTCAACATGATTTTCTTGCCATCTATACCGAGGGTAGCGAAAACAACAAAACCGGTGTCATCATCATGCATGGCATTGGCATACACCCGGACTACCCGACCGTGATCAACCCGTTACGCGTTGGTCTCGCTGAAAAAGGCTGGCATACACTTTCGCTGCAACTACCGGTATTACCCAACGAGGCTGAAGTAAAAGACTATGCGCCGATCGTTCCTGAAGCTACTGCACGAATCAAGGCCGGCATCGAGTACCTGAAAGCACAGGGGATGAGCAAGATCGCTATTGTTGCCCATAGCCTGGGGACATCGATGGCAGGTTATGCCTTTGAGCATGGCGGTATCAAAGCCGTTGCCTATGTTGCCATCGGCATGGATGTAGCATCAATCGATTCCATGCGGGCGATCAACATCCCGATGCTGGACCTTTATGGTGACGGCGACCTGCCCCATGTCGTGGATAATGCCGGCAAAAGAAAATCCACCGGTACGCACAACCCGCAGTATTCGCAGGTGGTCACGAAGGGCGCTGACCATTTCTTCAATGGACTGGAAAGTGAACTCATTAAGACGGTCGATCAATGGCTGCAGCAGAACGCCAGATAACGGTTGACAGTTTTAATATCCTGCCTGACGATCGTGCCATGAAAGCGATCGATACAGTCATCCTGAAGCGACGCCTGCTGCCGATATGGGTAGCAGACCCGGTGGCCTTTATGTCTCAACGAATTTCATAAGCGAAACCATTACTTCATGAAAAGGCCACACTCTAAAAAGTCTGTGGCCTTTTGCTATTTTTGCCGACCACAATTCCGAAAACCAAGCATGTCCGTACCCATTGCATACCTGTCAATCATCGTCATCTGGTCGACTACGCCACTTGGTATCAAGTGGAGTGGTGAAGGTGTGGGTTACGAGTTCGGCGTGGCATCACGCATGTTCATCGGTCTTGTTCTTTTACTCGGGCTGATGCTCCTGAGAAAGATGCCCCTGCCCTGGGACCGAGATTCACGGCTGGTATACCTGACCGGGGGCCTGTCGATGTTTCTTGCCATGGCATCCGTGTACTGGGCGGCACAATATATCCCGTCGGGCTGGATATCGGTGATCTTTGGCATATCGCCGATCATGACCGGTTTGCTGGCAATCATGATCCTCAGGGAAGATAGCTTTTCCGAGGGACGTCTGGTCGGCATGATCATCGGGCTGGTCGGTTTATGCGTGATCTTTCTCGAGGGCATGGAATTCCACGAGGCCGCGTGGCTCGGCGTGCTGGGCGTCATATTCAGCACCATCGCCCAACCGGCGGGCGCAGTTGTACTGAAAAAGCTAAAGCCCGCTTTGCCGGCCATCAGCATCACCAGTGGCAGCCTGATTATTGCTACCCCGTTATTTGCCTTGAACTGGTGGTTGTTCGGGCCTGATTTTCCCGCTGCAGTTGATGACCGAACCATCCTCTCAATTGGCTACCTGGCAATCGCCGGCACCGGTATCGGCTTCCCGCTTTATTTTTACGTCCTCAAACATTTGAGTGCCGGACATGTGTCGCTTATCACGCTGGTCACGCCGGTGACCGCTTTGTTGCTCGGCGCCTGGCTCAACGGGGAAATCATCACCAGCCAGGTATGGGCGGGCACCCTGCTGATCATGCTGGGTTTATTCGTGCACGAACACAGGAAGCTTTCGAGAATCTGGGG
>JBFFRZ010000104.1:0-8742 GCA_041572715.1 Gammaproteobacteria bacterium | reverse complement strand
GGTCATCAAGGTTATTCCTGTCGATATCACCAATAAGAACCAGATCAATCAGACCCGTATCCTTTCCCTCGGCATAATCATCGATCAAAAATGCCTGCTCCAGATTGCCCAGACGGACAATGATGCTCTCAAGAATACTGTCCATACCAAGTGCCTTTCTGACCATGGACTGCAATTCAGGGAAAAGCGGATGTTTATTGTTTGCGCGGTACAAGATTTGACGACCGGTTTTTTGACTCTCCAACAAACCGGCCTTGTTGAGATTATCCAGTTCTGTCTTCACCTGGCTGGGTGACACTCTCATCTCATCTGCCAGTTCCCTGACGTAGGACTGTAGAGTAGGGTTAAGAAAAAGGCGCATCAAAAGTCGCACCTTCATTTTTGAAGTAATTATTCCGTTAAATGCATCGAGCACGCTACCGCCACGCTTTGTTACGTTCTGGTTTTTAGAACGTAATACAACCTGGTTTATGTGTCAACTCGCTTCTTTGAGAACCGTGAGGTACCTCACAATAATTTTTTCGTATGAGTAAGTGTCCGCAATATATTCGGCGACTCTGGATCTTATCGCCGGATCCTCAGATATCGCACTGATTTTATTGATTATTTCAGTATTAAAGGCATTCGAATCACCTGCTGGCACCCGCCAGCCGTTCAGACCATCTGTTACTGAGTCCCTTAAACCCTCAATATCGGAGGCCAAAACCGGCAAACCATAGCTCCCGGCCTCTATGATCGTAATACCAAACCCCTCGGCATCTCCCTCCACGGTTATATTTGGCTGCACAAATAGATCTGTCGTTGAAAAAAGTAACTTTTTGTCACCTTCAGAGATTCTCCCCAGAAATACCACCCGACCTTCGTATTCCGGCTTTTCCAGTATGGATAGAATCTCATTTCGTTCAGGCCCATCGCCTGCAACTACATACAAAAATTGCTCCGGTAAGCTCCGCATCACATGACGCAGGAACCAGACGACTCCCTTGCGCTTAACCAGTCTCCCTACGGTGAGCAGAACCTTGCGCTCTACAACATCAATTCCCAAAAGATCGGATAAATCCTTCTTACTATAGGTAATGGCTTCATCGAGAATATCCACACCATTCGGGATGATCGTTATATTGTCGGTTATGGATGCATATTGACGAGCCAATTCTGCTGTTGACTGGCTCACCGCGATGAAATGATTAATCGCTCGAAAGAAAAGCTGCACCCAGAATTTTTGATAGATGGGACTACTATAGGTCACGTCCAGTCCATGCAATATGCATACGATCCGCTTTGATGGATACAGTAGCCGGACAAACCAGCCGATAATAGACACTACCCCGTCACCGAGTAATAAGACGTCTTGCTTGCGCATCAGGATCAGACTGCGTATTACCGCGATAGGGATAAACAGGGGTAGCCAGTGCTTACCTCCGCGATTGGCAATGATTTGGCAATCAGCTGATTTGGAAAGCCACCGACCAATGGCTTCATTCTGATTCTCGATACCACCGATGACGGGAGGATAAGCTCTCGAGACAAACAATATTTTCAACTTTGACTGCATGGCAATCATGCTCCCTAAGTATTTCAATAACAGGGGACCACATAATGATGTGATACCATGCCAATCACGCAGTACGTAACATTGATTGTCTTTTGGACATAACCCTATGAATGATAATCAGGATACAGAATCCAGCCTGAATGAGATACGTACGTTCTACGATTCAGTCTATTACCAGTCGGCTGACGCTAAAGTATATACAACCTCCCATCTCAGGTCTTTGGCAAGAAAACTTGGCGTAAAACCTGATCAACAGGTTCTGGATATTGCGTGCGGCACAGGGCAATGGCTACTTGCATGCCAGGAATTTGGCGCCCGGGTCAGTGGGATAGATATCTCAGAAAAAGCCATTGAGATATGCAATGAAAACATAAGATCAGGTGAATGCTACTGTTCGCCGGCAGAATCGCTACCCTTTGATGATGATCGCTTCGATATTGTGAGCTGCCTCGGCTCTCTGGAACACTTCATCGACCCGCACGAAGCATTAAAGGAAATGATCAGGGTCGCCAAATCAGATGCCATTTTCATTTTACTGGTACCCAATGCGGATTTCCTCACACGAAAACTCGGCCTGTACCGTGGCACACATCAGGTGGCAGCAAAAGAAGAAGTCAGGACACTGGATGAATGGCAGGCAATTTTTGAAGCCGCAGGTCTGCAAGTCGTTCACCGATGGAAAGACCTTCATGTGTTGTCCTGGTCCTGGATCTCTTCAGTCGGCTGGCTTGCGGTTCCATTCCGTGCCATTCAGGCACTAGCGTTAACGGTCTGGCCATTGAACTGGCAGTACCAGGTCTATCATCTATGCAAATTGAAAAATCGAAAAATAGATTAGCTCGTGGACAGGCATTCGTAGCAGCGCATAGAATCCAGCCATGACCCCCAAGCGCCAGGGGGCTCTTTCAATCACATATTCGGCTAAATACTTATTATTAAAATTCTATATAATAAGCCCACATGGCCAGACTACTTGAAGTAACTAAGCAGCCGGGTAGAATGCGCGCTTTTTATAAACCATAACTATACGAGCATAGAAAAAGATTATGTCCTCGCAGGAATTCACCGATATCGATCCCCAGGAAACCCAGGAATGGCGCGATGCGCTTGCGGCCGTTATCGAAGCGGATGGCCCGGAAAGGGCGCATTATCTCCTGGAAAAGCTCATCGACAAGGCGCGCCGCTCAGGCATCAATCTGCCTTATTCTGCGACTACCGCCTATATCAACACGATCCCAACCCATCTGCAGGAAAATATTCCCGGTAACCAGGAGATCGAATGGAAGATCAGAACATGGATTCGCTGGAATGCGGCGGCTATGGTCGTCAAGGCCAATAGAAAAAGTTCTGAACTGGGTGGACACATTGCCACCTTCGCCTCGTCAGCAACGCTCTACGACGTAGGCTTCAATCATTTCTGGCGCGCGCCGACGCATGAGCATGGCGGCGACCTGATTTACTTCCAGGGACACGGGGTGCCCGGGGTCTATGCCCGGGCTTTTCTTGAGGGCCGCCTGACCGAAGAACAACTCGATCATTTCCGGCAGGAGGTGGATGGCAAAGGCCTGTCATCCTACCCGCACCCATGGCTGATGCCGGACTTCTGGCAGTTCCCCACAGTTTCCATGGGGCTTGGGCCAATCCAGAGCATCTACCAGGCCAGGTTCATGAAATACATGCAGGATCGAAGCATGGCCGATACCAAGGATCGCCAGGTCTGGAGCTTTGTCGGCGATGGCGAGGTTGATGAACCGGAGACACTGGGCGCCATTTCGCTGGCAGGCCGTGAAAAACTGGGTAACCTGACCTGGGTAGTCAACTGTAACCTGCAGCGCCTGGACGGACCGGTTCGTGGTAACGGCAAGATCATCCAGGAACTCGAAGGCGTTTTTCGCGGCGCCGGCTGGAAGGTCATCAAGGTAATGTGGGGCTCCTACTGGGACCCATTACTCGCAAAAGACAAGAACGGCCTGCTGAAAAAACGCATGCTCGAAGTGGTTGATGGAGACTTCCAGAACTACAAGGCAAAAGATGGCGCTTATGTTCGTGAACACTTCTTTGGTGCCTACCCTGAACTGAAGGAAATGGTTTCCACCATGTCGGATGATGATATCTGGCGCTTGAACCGCGGTGGTCATGACCCGCATAAAGTCTACGCGGCCTACAAGGTAGCGATGGATACAAACGACCAGCCTACCGTTATCCTTGCCCACACCGTAAAAGGTTACGGCATGGGTAGCGCCGGTGAAGGACAGAACCGGACACACTCGCAAAAGAAATTGAGTGAAGACGAAATGATTGCATTCAAGAATCGTTTCAATATCCCACTGTCTGACCAGGAGGCTGCGGCCTGCACCTATTACAAACCTGCCGAAGACAGCGAAGAACTGAAATACATGCGAGCCCAGCGTGAAGCGCTGGGTGGCTTTATTCCGGTCCGTCACAACAAGGCGGCGCCGCTGGAAGTTCCGGACCTCTCAATCTTTGAAAAAATGCTGGAGAGCACGGGCGACAAGGAAATGTCGACGACCATGGCCTTTGTACGCATGCTTACCGCACTGGCCCGAGACAAGAAAATCGGCAGAAACATCGTTCCCATTGTGCCCGACGAGGCACGCACCTTTGGCATGGAAGGACTGTTCCGCCAGCTCGGTATTTACTCCTCTGTAGGACAGCTATACACACCGCAAGACAAAGACCAGGTCATGTTCTACCGCGAGGACAAGGCCGGCCAGATCCTGGAGGAAGGCATCAACGAGGCCGGGTCCATTTCTTCCTGGATTGCCGCAGCCACCGCCTATAGCACTACCGGTGTCAACATGGTGCCCTTCTATATTTACTATTCCATGTTCGGCTTCCAGCGCATTGGAGACCTGACCTGGGCTGCCGGTGACATGCAGGCCAAGGGCTTTCTCATCGGTGGTACCGCCGGCAGAACCACGCTTGCCGGTGAAGGCCTGCAACACCAGGATGGCCAGAGCCTCCTGCATGCCGCAATGATCCCTAATTGCCATGCTTATGATCCAACGTTTGCCTATGAAATGGCCGTCGTCATTCATCATGGCCTGAAGCGGATGTATGCCGACCAGGACAATGTATTTTTCTATATCACCGCGATGAATGAAAACTACAGTCACCCTGAAATACCCGAAGGTGCCGAAGAAGGCATCATTAAAGGACTATATCTTTTCCGTCAGGGAAATCACAAGAAGAAGTTGCGCGTTAACCTGATGGGCAGCGGCGCCATCTTCCGTGAAGTTATCGCTGCAGCGGATCTACTGGATAATGATTTTAATGTTTCGGCCGATATCTGGGGTGCACCCAGTTTTAATGAACTCCGTCGTGATGCACTGGATTGCAGTCGCTGGAACATGTTGCACCCTGAAGCAGAGGCCCGCATACCCTACATCAACCAGATGCTGAACAATGATAGCTCGCCTTATATTGCGGCTACTGACTACATGCGCAGCTACCCGGACCAGGTACGAGAATGGATACCCGGTAGTTATACCATACTGGGCACCGATGGTTATGGTCGAAGTGACACGCGCGCGGCATTACGACGCCACTTCGAGGTTGATCGGTATTATGTTGTGGTTGCAGCACTGAAAGCGCTGGCTGACCAGGGAAAGATTCCTGCAAGCAAGGTTACCCAGGCGATTGAGAAGTACGGGCTGGATGCGGACCGCCGCAATCCGATAGACCTCTAACAGATCGCCGGTTAACAAGGATTCAAGTATGGCTGAGATTACATTAACCGTTCCGGACATTGGTGATTTCACCGATGTGGAAATCATCGAGATTCTGGTCAAGGAAGGCGACTCTGTTGCACTGGAAGATTCACTGATCACCCTGGAAACCGACAAGGCAACCATGGATATCCCTGCCAGCGAGGCCGGGACAATTAAAGGCATGCTGGTGAAGGTTGGCGACCGGGTGAATGAAGGTGACGCGATCGCCAAAATTGATTCCAGCGGTAGCCCCACCGTTGAAAGTCAACCAGCAGAGCCAACGCCTGCAGCTGCCGAGCCAGTCGTCAGTGAACCGGCACCGGTCGCAGATACCCCAATACCCAAAGAGCCACCACCCCGGCAACAATCACCCAGGCCATCACCAACCGCAAAAATCAACGAAGACACATTCAGTGCGGCGCATGCAAGTCCATCCGTGCGTAAATTTGCCCGTGAACTCGGTGCTGACCTTGGAATGGTAACGGGCACAGGCCGCAAGGGACGAATCACCAAAGAAGATGTAAAAGGATTCGTTAAACAGGCCATGACCACGGGCGCAGGTACAGGCGGTATGCGCGTAGCACCCATGCCGGAGATCGATTTCACTGCGTTTGGCGAGGTAGAAACCCAACCGCTGACCAAGATCAACAAGCTCACCGGGCAGTTTCTGCATCGTAACTGGGTTACGGTCCCTCACGTCACCCAGTTTGATGAAGCCAACATTACGGAACTGGAAAAGTTTCGCAAATCGCTGGCAGGAGAATACAACGAACAGGGCATTAAGCTGACCCTGCTGGCGTTTCTCATGAAAGCCGTCGTGTCCGCCATGAAACGTTATCCGCGATTCAACAGCTCACTGGATGCCACCGGTGAAAACCTGATCCTGAAAAAATATTTTCACATCGGCATCGCCGTCGATACACCGGATGGCCTGGTGGTCCCGGTGGTTCGCGACGTTGACCACAAATCTCTGGTCGATATTGCCCGCGAACTGGGCGAGATCAGCGTCAAGGCACGTGACCGAAAACTTAAACCCGCTGACATGCAGGGCGGATGCATGAGCATTTCCAGCCTGGGCGGTATCGGTGGTACTTACTTTACCCCGATTGTGAATGCTCCTGAAGTTGCCATCCTGGGCGTGTCCCGTTCGGTAATGAAACCTGTCTGGAATGGTGAAGAATTTGAGCCGCAATTGATCCTGCCGCTTTCATTGTCTTATGACCACCGGGTCATCGATGGTGCCGATGGCGCCCGCTTTACTTCCTATCTGGCCAGCGTACTGTCAGATACCCGCCGCCTGTTACTGTAATCATCATGAGTAATACCACCACGATACAGGTTCCCGACATCGGGGATTTTGAAAATGTCGATATCATCGAGGTCCTGGTTTCACCCGGAGAACAGGTTCAGGAAGAAACTTCCCTCATTACGCTTGAAACTGATAAGGCCACGATGGATATCCCCTGCCCGCTGTCGGGGACGATTGAAGAACTCCTGGTCAAGGTTGGGGACAAAGTCTCTCAAGGTGATGCCATCCTGAAACTTTCGGGTGTCGCTACTGCTCCAGAAACTCCTGACCAGGCCAACACGGCTGCGAGTGATATCCCTCCAGAAACTGCGCCCACGGAAGAACAGCAACCCGAACAACAGCAACCCGAACCAGTAATTCAGGCAGAACCAACCTCGACCGATCTGCAGGCCGAAGTAGTCGTTCTGGGATCAGGCCCGGGTGGTTACACCGCGGCATTTCGCGCCGCCGACCTTGGCAAGCGGGTTATCCTGATTGAACGCTATAGCAGCATCGGTGGTGTCTGCCTGAATGTAGGCTGCATACCCTCCAAGGCGTTGTTGCATACTGCAGAAATCATTAATGAAGCCGAGGAGATGTCCGCCCATGGTGTGACTTTTTCCAAACCCGAAATTGATTTACCTAAACTGGCTGCATGGAAAGACAAGGTCATTGACAGGCTGACGGGAGGATTGGCCGCACTAGCGAAGCAGCGTAAAGTCCAGATCATCACCGGGGTTGGCCAAATCACCTCTCCGCATACCATCGAAGTCACCAATAACGCGGGAACAACAACGATTCGGTTTGATCACCTGATCATCGCTGCCGGTTCACAGGCAACGCAGATTCCATCATTCCCAAATGATGACCCCCGACTAATGGACTCGACCGATGCATTGGCATTGGAAGACATACCACAGCGCCTGCTGGTTGTTGGCGGCGGTATCATTGGCCTGGAAATGGCTACGGTTTACGATTCGCTCGGCTCTGATGTGACCATTGTTGAACTGTCCCCCGAGCTGATTCCGGGCTGCGACCGTGACCTGGTCCGCCCCCTGCAGAAACGCCTGCAAAATCGTTACGAAAATATCTTTACATCGACCCAGGTCACCGCAATCGAAGCCAAGAAGAAGGGTCTCAAGGTCAGCTTTTCTGGTGACAAGGCGCCTGAATCAGATACTTTTGACCGGGTACTCGTCGCCGTCGGTCGTCGGCCGAATGGTAAAAACATCGGTGCCGAAAATGCCGGTGTTACCGTCAACGAATACGGGTTCATCCCGGTTGATAATCAGCAACGAACCAATATTGAACATATTTTCGCGATTGGCGATATTGTCGGCCAGCCCATGCTTGCCCACAAAGCAACCCACGAGGCCAAGGTAGCTGCAGAAGTCATTGCCGGCAAGAAATCCTATTTCGATGCAAAAACAATTCCATCCGTCGCTTACACCGATCCTGAAGTTGCCTGGATGGGAATAACAGAAACTCAGGCCAAGGCAGAAGGAATAGAATACGAAAAAGGGGCTTTCCCCTGGGCTGCCAGCGGGCGTGCTTTGAGCATTGGCCGGGATGAAGGGCTCACCAAGGTACTGTTTGATAAAGCCAGTGGCCATATCATCGGGGCTGGAATCGTTGGACCCAATGCAGGCGAACTGATTGCAGAGACCGTACTGGCCCTGGAGATGGGCGCCAATGCCGAGGATATTGGCCTGACCATACATCCGCACCCGACGCTTTCCGAGACCATAAACTTCGCGGCCGAGGTGGCGGAAGGCACCATCACGGACTTGTATATCCCAAAAAAGTAGATCGCGACCAGAACGGATGGCATGAACTCCCGACTGGTCATCTACACCCTGCTCTCTCTCATCCTGCTATTGGGGTTGCACCTCAGACTTGAGGTCGTCAGGCATACAAACCTGGAAAATCCAATCATGCAGGATTCTGCTGACTATACGGCATACGCTTACAACTTGCGTTTGCATGGCACATACTCTCGTGACCCTCGCACCATTACCAACCCCATAGCAGAACCTGCACCGGATGCACTGAGGGCGCCTGGCTACCCAATATTCCTCAGCCTTTTTACTTCTCTAAAGAGCCTGAAGCTATTTCGTAATCGCGTGATCTATATGCAGGTTACTTTAAGTGTACTGACATTACTTATG
>JBFFRZ010000103.1:0-8830 GCA_041572715.1 Gammaproteobacteria bacterium | reverse complement strand
GGCAAGGTCGTGCATGCCATCATCAACAAATTTTTCGTTGATGTAATCGATAGCGGCTTCAATAATCTCCAGCTTGTTACGTATGGATTGTTCGATATTGATCCGCTCGATACCACGGCTGTATTCAGCCAGCCGATCCAGCGGGATAACGACATCTTCATTAATCTTGAAGGCATTGGTATGGGCGGAGATGGCCGCGGTACGGGCCCGATCCAGCCAGAATCGTTTGCGAGCCTCGGGGCTGACCGCGACAAAACCCTCGGCCTCACGTGCATTGGCCAACCGGATGACTTCTGAGGCCGCTTGTCCGACCGCGGCTTCATCATCGCTGGCAATGTCGGCCAGCAACACCATCTTTGGACGGCCGCGACCCGATGCCTTGGTTGCATAGTCGACCGCTTTTACATAACGCTCATCGAGATGTTCAAGACCAGTCAAATGCACTGCATCAAGTCCATCCAGGTAATTTTTTACCTCTACTACGGCGGGAACTGCCAGCGACAGGTCGGTACCAAAGAACTCCAGGCATACCGTGCGAACATATTGCGGCATGCGATGCAACACGAATCGACCCGAAGTGATAAGACCATCACAACCCTCTTTCTGGATACCGGGCAGCCCAGATAAAAACTTGTCGGTTACGTCCTTGCCCAGTGCGTTCTTGCGCATGGCCTTGCCAGGAACCTCGAGCACTTCCGGAGCCTGCAACGGGGTCTTGCCATCCTTGTCATAGCGGTGAATTTTGAAACACACGGTATCCTGGTCATGAATCTTGCCGAGGTTATGGTTGATACGCTCGACTTCCATCCATAATCCATCCGGTGTCACCATCTTCCAGGACACCAGGTTATCCAGCGTCGTCCCCCAGATTACTGCCTTCTTGCCACCGGCATTCATGGCAATATTGCCGCCGATAGTACAGGCATCCTGAGATGTTGGATCTACCGCAAAGGCCAGGCCGGACCGCTCGGCCAGTTCGGAGACCCGCCGCGTGACTACGCCTGCCCCGCAGGTCACCACCGCATGCTGTCCCTCAACGCCCGGCAGGGTTTCCATGCTGATGGTACTGAGCGATTCCAGTTTTTCGGTATTGATGACCGCCGTGTTACGGTGCAAAGGCACTGCACTGCCGGTATAACCTGTGCCCCCACCACGAGGGATAATGGTCAAATCCAGCTCGATACAGGCACGGACAACCCCGGCCACCTCAAATTCGGTGTCAGGAGAAATCACCACGAAAGGCATTTCAACACGCCAGTCGGTCGCATCGGTAGCGTGAGACACCCTGGCCAATCCTCCGAAATCGATATTCTGCGAAGAGGTCTCTTTTCTCAGCCGTCTACGCACACGCTTTTGCATTTCATGCTGGTGATCCAGCTCATGCTCAAAGGTCCTGACAGCCTCAGTACTGGCCTGAAAAAGTTTCAACGCATCCTGATTACCATTGGCACGCGCCTCAACCTGCGCCAGCCGATGATGTAACGCCTCGATTAACTGGTCCCGACGCTTTGGATTATTCAGCAGGTCATCTGTCACGTAAGGATTACGACTGATGACCCACATGTCGCCCAGGACTTCGAACAGCATACGCGCCGAGCGACCCGTCCGGCGCTCTCCCCGCAGTTTCTGGATCAGCGCCCAGCCGTCCTCACCCAGATAGCGAATGATAATTTCACGATCCGAAAACGAGGTGTAGTTATAGGGGATTTCCCGTATACGCTGGGTCTGTGACATAAAATGCATAGATATGATGCGCCAAAGTCAGGCATTCTATTGAATGCACTGGGAAAATCACACTAACGCCGGGAAAAAACTTTAATAAAGGGCATTAAACCCGGCAGATACCGGCCAAACTCGCGAGGCATAAAACGATCAGGGAGCAGAGCGTTCCTGGACAAATGCCCAGGGTGCAACCACCACGGCCCAGAGTTCCGGCTCACGTACTTGCCAGTCTTTTGCCCGTTCAGGAGTCAATGCCCCCACCAGCCCCTGGTCAGTCCAGGCTTTCATCTTGGCCGTTTCATTCTCGGCTGTCAGGGCAGCGACTTCGACCAGGTCAAGTTCCGGCGCGACCGCCATCAGCATGCCTCGTGCAAACAGGATTTCTATATCCTTCCAGCCGACACGGCCCGTTTCGAGATTCAGACGCGTGCGTAAATCCAGCTCTTCTTCGGGATTCGAGGTTGGTTCAGTATTCATCAGCTGGTTAATAATGCGCTCATATCGGATTCCCTGACCGGGTATTGCACAAAACCGTGATAGGGAATAATTTCATTCAGTCTCTCAGCATGCTGTCGCTCATGTTTTTGTACCAGTGCAATGACTTTTGCATTTGGCGCATACTTCTCAAGCGAATACAAAAATACGTCAAGATTACTGATATTCACTCCAGCATAATTATTACCATACCCATAGAAAAACTCGGCCACCACATAATCCGGGGGCGTATTCCTGACCTGTTGCAGCGCCTTGCGCATCGAGGTCACCCAGACATGCTCAAACCCCAGGCGGCCATAAAGCTCACAGAAATCCGGGTGCCCACGGGTTTCGACGATGGATAACAGCACTGGTTTGCTCATAATCCTTACCATTCTAACGACTGGGACTGCTAAAAACAGCCAATTCCGCTAGAATGCGACGCTGACTGTTATCTGTACACCCTTCATGACGCCTCAACAATACTGCCAGGAAAAAACAGCCTCCAGCGGCTCCAGTTTTTATTACAGCTTTCTGTTCCTGACTCCCGAGATACGCCGTGCGATCACCGCACTGTATGCTTTTTGCAGGGAAGTAGATGATATCGTTGATGAATGCCATGAGATCGCTGTGGCTCAAAAAAAACTGGACTGGTGGCGCAATGAAATCAACGAGACTTTCTCTGGCAGGCCTCATCACCCTGTTGCCATTGAGCTTGCCCGGCTGATCGAACCTTACCAGCTACCAATAAATCATCTGCTGGAAATCATCGATGGCATGCAGATGGACCTTGAAAAAAGCCGGTATCGCAACATGGAAGAACTGGAAAAATACTGCTATCACGCGGCAAGTGCCGTGGGCCTGATCGCTGCGCGTTTGTTTGGGTATGAAGACGATGCAACGAGGGACTATGCGCATGACCTTGGCATGGCATTTCAATTTACCAATATCATACGTGATGTACGTGAAGACGCGGCCCGGGGCCGGGTTTACTTACCACAGGACCTGCTTGAACAGTATCAGGTTAGCGAAAATGATCTCAGCAAGGACAAACCCACAAATGGCCTGCGATCGGTATTACTGGACCTCGCGACCCGTGCAGAAAATTATTATGAATCGGCAATGAATGCTTTACCTGAGGGTGACCGCTGGAACCAGCGAAGCGGCTTGATCATGTCGGCCATATATCATGCCCTGCTTGTGCGTATCCGGGAAAATGATTTTGATGTGATGAAAAGCCGTACTTCGCTACCGAAATTATCCAAACTGTGGATTGCATGGAAAACAGCGAGACGGGAAAACAGGCGCCACCAATATTACCTGAAACATCATGCCGCCTGACCTCTCGCCGGTTACCATCATTGGCGGAGGATGGGCAGGCCTGTCAGCAGCTGTCCACCTGACCCGTAATAATATCCCGGTCACCCTCATTGAAAGCGCCGTGCAGCTCGGCGGCCGCGCACGCATGGTGATGTTTGATGATCTGCCTATAGATAACGGACAGCATATCGCGCTCGGTGCATATCGAAATTTCCTGGAAGTACTGGATATCATCGGGCTGCAAGAAAAATTTGTTCTATCCAGGCTACCGCTTTCACTGACTGTCAAGGGCAATGAAGACACCGTTGAACTGAGGGCATCGAAACTTCCGGCGCCGCTACATTTACTGACAGCATTTATCTCCGCCAGTGGCCTTTCAAAAACAGACAAACTTAAAACCATGGTTAACTGGTTAAGACTGGTCGGTGCTGATGCGCGATCAGACATGACCGTTACTGAACTGCTGGAATGCACAGGCCAGTCTAACCGGGTCTCACATTACTTATGGACGCCATTATGTATTGCGGCCCTGAACACCCATCCCGACATCGCATCGGCCAGGGTTTTTCAACGGGTACTTAAAGATGCATTTACACGGCGACGCGCCGACTCCGATATCCTGTTACCACGCTATGACCTGGGGCGGGTCATGCCTCAACCTGCATCGGACTGGTTACGCAACAAGGGAGCCAATATCATGACCGGGCAGAGAGTGACTGCGCTTGAGATTGAGGATAATCGAGTGGCCGGGGTCAGGCTGGGCGATATGACGATCAAATCCAGTCGAGTCATTATCGCCACCAACCCATGGAACTGTGCCCGACTTATCCGCTTTATCGACCCTATGCAGCCCCTGTTCCGAAAACTCGTCCAGTTTGAGTACCAACCCATCGCCACGGTCTACCTGAAATACTCAAGGCCTTTGTTGCTGCAGCCTACCATGCTCGGTTTTGCTGACAGCATCACACAATGGGTATTCGATCGCCGGATTACCAGCCATCCCAAAATGCTCGCCGCTATCATTAGCGCTGACGGTGAACACACATCCATGAACAAGGAAGCACTGACCCGGCAGGTCATCCAGGACATCAAGGCCAATACGCCAATACAGGACGATCCCGTTGACAGCATGGTCATCAGGGAAAAACGTGCGACTTTTTCTGCTACGCCGGAGATGGAACTACTGCGGCCACACAATGAAACAGCTATTGAGGGCTGCTGGATCGCTGGCGATTACACCACGACAGGTTACCCGGCTACGCTTGAAGGCGCTATCATATCGGGCAAGGCTGCAGCTGCTTGCATATTGAAAGGAAACACATCATGAGTCGTCTCATCCCGGAAGGTTTCAAACCTGAAAAGAACTGTTTAAAGGACCGCGTTATGGTAGTAACCGGTGGAGCCAATGGCATTGGTGCAGCCGCTTCCAGAACCTACGCTGCTCAGGGCGCCACGGTGGTGCTGATGGACAAGAATGTAGAGTGCCTGAAAGCACTGTACGATGAAATAGAAGATGCGGGCCATCCTCAACCCGCTATCTATCCACTTGACTTCGAAGGGGCCAAGGAAGATGACTACAACGAGCTGGCCATCGTACTGGACAGGGAATTCGGCCGGATTGACGGACTGCTGCATAACGCAGCACGCCGTGACCCTCATACTCCCTTGTGGAAAATCGAGCTGGAAGACTGGTATGAAATTTTACAGGTTAACCTGAATGCGCCATACATGCTGACCCGCGCCTGCATGGATTTACTGAACAAGGCCCCGTCAGCCTCTGTCATTTTCACGACTGACCACCAGTCGAGAAAACATCATGCCTACTGGGGTGCCTATGGCGTGTCCAAGCACGCACTGGATGGGCTTATGCTCACTTTTGCGGACGAACTCGAAAATCAGTCAGCCATCCGCGTCAACGCCATTGACCCCGGCGCGGTCAGAACCAATATGCGGGTCACCAGTTTTCCCGGCATCAAACCGGAGGAAATGACTGATCCAAAAGACATTATGGATACCTATATGTACCTGATGTGCGATGCGAGCATGGAAGAAAATGGCTATACATTCTGGGCACAGAAATCCGACACTGACCCTACTACTGCGGTGTAAATTTTACTGGATACCTGCTGTTACTTTCCCGCAGCAATCATATGTCATAGCGTTTCGACCAGACCGCCTCCGGTTTACGACGCTCCCCCTGGCGCCGGTCGGGTTTTGATTTCTCTTTAGGTTTATCTTTTTCTTCGAAACGATACATCTCTCTTCTGTCGTGCTTACGGCGTTGATCCTTGCGTCGTTCCGGCCCGTTGTAGGTTTCTAGGGGTTGCTGGGCATGAGCCGGTTTTTCAAATTCCGGGGTAACGGTTTCAAGGCCAAGCTCATCAAGATGGTAGGCACTGAGGTCACCGACAGCATGATGGGTGGCTGTGTGGACATCTTCAACGGGTTGCTGTTCATGATGTTCTGAGGATTCCGGACTCCAGTCATCAACCAGTGACAGGCTACTCAGATCTGCATTTTCCAGCTGGCTGGCATCCATCAGCTTGTCATGAATACTGATACCCTCCTGCGACTCCCCTTCATGAGCGGCGAGCTCAGTTGTTGATAGACGTTTGCACTCTATGCCATGTTTCTGCAGCTGTGATTCGATCAATACCGCGGTATCGTAATCGATGTTCTCCTTGACGATCATGGGGGCATGAGAAAAAAACAATTGTGCCTGGCTCAAGGGGACCACCAGAATATGGGCCAGAGCGGCTATGGCCAGGGTTTGGTTTTCCTCCGAGGCTATGGTACCGGTGATTTGCAAATGGAAAAGTTCCGTAGCCATAAATAAAACCTCGTTCCAGGGTTACAATCTGTCCGCTCCGCGGACCTTCACTCTAATTCTAGTAAGACTCACCGGTTCTTGCCAGAAAATGACGTTTTCCTGACAGGATCGGGACTAGCAGTTGCGGGCGCATTTCCTGTTTGACCAGCCATTAGGCAACCCGATCCGGATGGCTTATTGCTTGCCCAGGGAAGCTGGCCATTATCTGCAACCGGGTATATCCTTTGTGTCGCATAAATCAGCGGGTGTCCGAAGGGCCCTGTAGAAAGGGCCAGAACCTTCTTACTTTTATTTCGATGGGCTACGATGATTCAAAACATTACGTAGGCCCGGAAACTAAACATAACCATGCATGAATTTTTCAAAATGGCAGTCATTTCTGCTTTACTTGCACTCCCCGGTATTGCTTGTTCGGGCGACATGATTAATGCCTCACGTTCAACCGGTGTTGAAACCAGTGACTATGCAAACACTGACAGTAGTGATATCAAGAATGAGTTACTCGAAATCCCTCTCTACAGGACTATAAGCCTGCACGAGCCGGAAGCATACGCGATCATCCTTGAACATATCATGGCTACCTACAATACTGGAACACCATTGACTGAACCCCGACCAGAGATGCGCCCCATACTTCAGGACATTCTCGACAGGAGAATGGCATTTGCTTCTGACGATGCATTACGTGCGTTCGTGAGCTTGATACTGGAACAAACCAGTGTGCTTTATGACATCGATGCGGAACTGTGTGATATTTACCTGGGCGCATACATAAATGTCGATATCGATCAGCGCAAAATCATTGATTATTTCTCTACGGAATTGCTCCGGAAAGAGCATGAAATTATTTCCAACGTGATTCAGAGCTCATATAACGGCGCCAGCAACCCGCCTGATGAAAATAAAATGGAACCTTTGCGATTGATTGTTTTTGACAAAGTACAGGCACAATACAATGATGCAGACAAGGTCCTGACTGATATCAGTTACGCGATAGACCACAAAGGCCGTTACTGTGTTGTTAATCGCGCACTCTATCAAGGCATGCTTGATTTACCCGGCAGAAAGTCCGGCGGTTTAATCAGATATATATTTTCCGAATAAACATAGGCTGTGGTTTGTAGCATACCCCCAGAACATGTTCAGGAATTCGCAGCCCGGGGCATATCGGCCAAAATCCAGCCGAAAGCCCATGATTATTCATAACAATCGTTGAGCCAGGGCTGTTACATACGCCAAATGCGGTAACCGGCCGCCCGCCATTCAGTACACCACAACTTCAACTCATGACTGCCGAAGAATGCTGTCTGGTGTCTGCTGTTGTTGCCGTGTGAGCAGCCCCCACCCGGTTAATAGCATTAATGCAATACCTGCAGCGACCACCATGACTGCCAATCCAAGGTTAAAGCGAAAACCGATCCCCAGCAGTTCGACAGAAACAATCCATGCAAGCAGGTTAGCGACGAATACGGCTATCAGACCGGCACTACCGCCCATGAGGATGAACTCAAATCGCTGAGCCCTGTTGAGCAAATCTGTTGTTGCCCCCATCGCCCTGAACAGGGCATTTTCTTTTCTGCGCACGTGACGACCGGATGCGACAATTGCAATAAGCAGCAATATCGAGGCCATCAATGTAAAGACAAATGCGGCCTCTGCCGCATAGCTCACTTTATCGATGATATTGCGCACGCGCTTCATCAATGCATCTACATCAAGCACTGCTACTGATGGATACTGCCTCACCATCGCATTCATCAGTGGCTTTTTGTCTGTCGGGACATAAAAGCTGCTGATGTACCTTGTCGGCAGTGACGACAGCATAGGGGTTGTGCCAATCACAAAGAAGTTGACCTTGAATGAATCCCAGCTGACTTCACGCAGGCTGGTCACTTTCCCCGCCACCAACGCACCCGCCATATCGAAAGTCAGCTCATCGCCCATTCGGATACCCAGTGTTTCCGCGATACCTGATTCGACCGACCATTGGGGCGGCACATTTGCTTTTGCTTCATCCCACCACTGCCCTTTGGAAAGCTGATTGTGCGATGGCAGGGTATCATCCCAGGAAAGATTAAATTCGCGTTTGGCCAGGCGTTTGGCCCGGGGTGAATCATAATCATCGCCGGATACCTCGTGCTCATTGATCCTGACCAGGCGGGCACGAACTGTGGGTGAAAATTCGATATTGCTCAAGCCATTATCCGATAACCAACGGCTGATACCCACTAGTTCATCGTGCTTGATATTGATCAGGAAAGTGTTCGGAGTATCCAGCGGTAGACGGTCCCGCCACTGGTCCAGCAAGTCGGTACGTATGAGTGTCAGTAATATCACAAACACAAAAGCCAGGCCGAACACGCTAATGCCGGTTACGGTTTCCCTTCTGTGTCGGGTCAGCGCATGGATACCCATGCGATAGGACGATGGTAAATATCTGCCAAGCCGTTTCAACATGGCCAGTAGCCCAAGGGCCAGCAATGC
>JBFFRZ010000102.1:0-8833 GCA_041572715.1 Gammaproteobacteria bacterium | reverse complement strand
ATTACAAGGGTATGGAAGACACACTCGCGATTGCAGGTTCCTATTGGCCGCCCCAGTACGTCATCATGGATGGCGCCACGCTGGAGCCGAAGAAGATTGTTGCCACCCGCGGGATGACGGTCGATACGCAGGAATATCACCCGGAACCACGGGTTGCTGCCATCGTGGCATCTCATGAGCATCCTGACTTCATCGTTAACGTCAAGGAAACCGGCAAGATCCTGATGGTGGATTATTCAGATATTGATAACCTGAGTGTTACCACCATTAACGCTGCAAGATTCCTGCATGATGGAGGCTGGGATTCTACCAAGCGTTATTTCCTGACGGCGGCAAACAAGTCAAACAAGATCGCGGTAGTTGATTCCAAGGATCGTAAGCTTGCAGCGATGATCGATGTTGGTTTGATCCCGCATCCTGGACGCGGAGCAAATTTTGTTCATCCAAAGCATGGTCCTGTATGGGCAACCAGCCACCTGGGTGATGACACAATCGCCATGATTGGCACAGACCCGGTCAAGCACAAGCAGAATGCCTGGAAGATGGTTGAATCCATCAAGGGTCAAGGCGGTGGCTCACTGTTCATCAAGACCCATCCAAAGTCCAAGAACCTGTACGTAGATACAGCACTGAATCCGGACGAGAAAATCAGTCAATCCGTGGCTGTATTCGATATCGCTAACCTGGACAAGGGCTTCAAAGTTCTGCCGATTGCCGAGTGGGCCAAGCTGGGTGAAGGTCCCAAGCGTGTAGTACAGCCTGAATACAACTATGCAGGTGACGAAGTCTGGTTCTCTGTCTGGAACGGTAAGACACAGGAATCTGCGCTGGTTGTAGTAGATGACAAGACCCGCAAGCTGAAAGCGGTAATCAAGGACAAGCGCCTGGTTACCCCAACGGGCAAGTTCAATGTCTACAACACGCAGCATGACGTGTACTAGAAAAGTATAGCTAAAACAGTCCCACAGCCAGCCTGGGCTGGCTGTGGGATCCATAACAAAGTTCGGTTAACCACAGGCGCGACACTGGAGGTTAGTATGAATAAGCAAGGTACTGTTTACCTGGTTGGAGCGGGGCCAGGTGATCCAGATCTACTGACAGTAAAGGCATTGCGTTTGCTGTCTCAGGCAGATGTCATCTTTTACGATCGGCTCGTGTCTGAAGAAATCATGCAGTTGATCCCCAAGGGCGCCAGTTGCATCTCTGTTGGCAAGTCATCTGGCAGACACTGTGTGCCGCAGGATCAAATCAATCACCTGCTGATCGCTGCTGCAAAGCGTGGGCGATGTGTGGTCAGACTCAAAGGCGGGGACCCCTACCTGTTCGGGCGTGGTGGCGAGGAAGCACTGGCACTCAGTCAGCACAATATTCCTTTTGAGGTCGTTCCCGGTATTACGGCAGCCGCGGGCTGCAGCGCCTATAGTGGAATCCCGCTAACCCACCGTGGCCTGAATCATGGTGTGCGTTTTCTCACCGGGCATTTTCGTAATGATGAAGAACTCGATATTGACTGGAATAAAGTCGCTGACCCTGACTGTACGCTGGTCATCTACATGGGTCTGGGTAGCCTGCAGCGAATAAGCGCAGAACTTGTGAAAGCCGGGCTTCCTGCCTCAACTCCGGCAGCAGCCATTAATAACGGTACGACTGCAGATCAGCGGAAAGTGATTTCCACGTTATCAGAATTGCCTGAAGCCGTCAGTCGTTCGGGTCTGCGGGCGCCCGTGATGATCGTTGTCGGCAGGGTTGTTTCACTTAGTGATCAGCTCGACTGGTTTCAATCAATGAGCAGCGAAGTTAACCCGTTTATGAGGAATGTCGAAGATGATGCGCGCGATATGGTTCACGCTTAGCATGATCCTTGCAACATCGCTGATGGCAGATGCCAAGATCTCAGATATGCGTCAGCAGGAGCTGCTCAATTTCCTGAAACAGGACTGTGGCTCATGCCATGGTTTGATGATGAAAGGCGGTCTGGGCCCGGCGCTGTTGCCCGAGACACTAAAAGGCAAGCCGGTGGAATATCTTGTTACAACCATACTGGATGGTCGCCCCGGTACCGCAATGCCGGCATGGAGACCATTGCTGTCACCGGCTGAGGCACAATGGATTGCCGATGCGTTGTTGCAGGGAGAGCGGTAGTCATGGCTATTCATAGAAGCCTGTTTTGCCTGCTGCTACTGGCTACATGCCTGGCGCACGCCAGGGGCACGGGAGATATGGGCATCATCATAGAACGTGCAGACAGCAGTGTGCAGATTATTGAGACCAGTGGAAATTCCTCGCTGCAGCAAGTAGTGGGTCTTGGGGACTTATCGCATGCATCGGTCGTGTATTCACGTGATGGACGCTACGCCTACATATTTGGTCGTGACGGCGGGCTAACCAAAGTCGATCTTCTGCAGGGCCAAATAGTTGCCCGAACCATTCAGTCAGGCAACAGCATTGGAGGTGCGATTTCGCAGGATGGCCGCCTCGTTGCAGTATCAAACTACAAGCCGGGCGGAGTAAAAATCTTTGACGCAGATACGCTCAAGCTGGTGGCCGATATTCCGGCTGTTTATGGTAACAACGGACTGCGCTCAAAAGTCATTGGCCTGGTTGATGCACCGGGACAACTGTTTGTTTTTTCATTATGGGATGCTGGTGAAATCTGGATAGTGGACATGTCAGATGCCGCCAGCCCGCAGTTGCGCAAGTTTCAGGGTATTGGGCAGAACCCTTATGACGCACTGATTACGCCTGATGGTCGTTATTACATTGCGGGTCTGTTCGGTGAAGACGGAATGGCAATGCTGGATCTCTGGAACCTGCAGGAGGGTGTTAAACGTATCCTGCCTGGTTATGGTAAAGGTGAAGAGAAACTACCTGTTTATAAAATGTCTCACCTCGAAGGATGGGCGGTTGCCGGCGATCTGGCATTTGTACCCGCTGTTGGTCGTCATGAAGTGCTGGTCATTAACATGCGAACCTGGGAAGAAGCCGGCAGGATCAAGATGCACGGTCAACCGGTATTTGTCATGGCCCGTCCTGATGGCCGCCATGTCTGGGTTAATTTTGCAGTGCCGGACAATGACACGATCCAGGTAATTGATACGCAATCGCTCAATGTCGTTAAGCAACTGACTCCGGGTAAAGGGGTTCTTCATATGGAGTTCGAACCGCGTGGTGAGGAAGTATGGCTGTCGGTGCGTGATGAAGACCGCGTTGAAATCTATGATACGAAGACTTTTGAACGTAAGGCGTCGATGCCGGCCAGGAAACCCAGTGGTATTTTTTTCACTGCCCGTGCGCACAGGATTGGTTTATGAGACAGTATTCTCAACTGGAGCAACGACTGCTGAATGATTTTCAGCATAGCCTGCCTTTATCGCCGACGCCCTATGCCGACCTGGCCAACGAGTTGGGCGTTGAAGAATCCACCGTCATTGAAAGTCTGGATAGATTACAGCGGGAGGGAGTGGTGAGTCGTGTTGGGGCTGTATTCAGACCTAACCGGGTGGGCGTCAGCACGCTGGCGGCCATGGCAGTGCAGGAAGAACAGCTCGAATCAGTGGCTGAAATCGTGAGTGGCTTTGAAGAAGTCAATCATAACTACGAGCGTGATCATCAATTCAATCTCTGGTTTGTCGTTACGGCAACGGATGCGAAGCGATTGCAGGAAGTATTGCAGGAAATCAGTGATCGTACCGGCCATGAAGTAATGGATCTGCCAATGGAGCAGGATTTCTTTATTGACTTGGGGTTTGACTTAAAATGGACATGAGAGTCGATAATCCCGCATTTGAAAAGTCCCTGATCGATGTCATCAGTCAGGGCCTGCCCCTGACCGGGCGTCCTTATGCGGTCATCGCCAGGCAGCTGTGTTGTTCGGAGAACCAGGTACTTGAGGTGCTGCAAAGACTTGTTCAGCGCGGGGATATCAAACGATTCGGCGTCGTTGTTCGACACCGTAAATTGGGTTATCGCGCGAATGGTATGGTGGTATGGAATATTCCCGATGAGCAGGTCAGCGAACTTGGAAGTTGTATCGGTCAGTATGACTTTGTGACGTTATGTTACCAGCGGCCGCGCCGTTTGCCTGCTTGGCCATACAATCTATTCAGCATGGTTCATGGTCATGACCGCACAGAAGTCATCAAGCAGGTCGATATGATTGTTGAACAGTGTGGTCTGCAAAATATTGAATACAATATTCTGTTCAGTGGTCGTTGTTTCAAACAGCGTGGTGCGCACTACGCAGAGTTCCGTAAAAAGACAGAACCCGTATCAATTCAGCATGAGATGGCCGCCAATGGATGAATTACAGCGCCATTTCATCAACCGGTTTCAGGGTGGTTTCCCGCTTGTCGAGTGTCCATATTCCAGCGTCGCGGCTGATCTCGACACAGATGAGGCCACCCTGATTTTGAAGATAAGACAGATGCTGGACGATGGCACGCTGAGTCGCTTTGGTCCTTTGTATGATGCTGTGAATATGGGAGGCGCCCTGACGCTCGCCGCGATGTCAGTACCCGAACATCTGTTTGAACAGGTCGCACAACAGGTCAATAAACTGCCAGAGATTGCACATAACTATCAACGTGACCATGCGCTGAATATGTGGTTCGTGATAGCAACCGAGACGCCTGAGGGCATCCAGAAAACAATCAGAAATATCGAGCAGAATACCGGGCTGACGGTATATGATTTTCCCAAGCTGCAGGAGTTCTATCTTGGATTGTGGCTGCAGATTGATGAAGACGGTCGGGTGAGCACGCGCTCTTTCGATTCGCCGATCCAGCAGACAGCGACCAGGCTGGATGAACTTGACCGAAAAATCATCAAGGCATCACAGCAGGGGCTCGCGCTGGTATCAAACCCCTATGCCGATATCGCTGCCCAGGCAGGATGTGATGGCGAAACCATTATCGACCGGCTAACTGGCATGCTCGAAAAGGGCGTTGTCCGGCGGATCGGTGCGATACCCAATCATTACCGTCTTGGCCTGCGCGGCAACGGTATGTCTGTATGGGATGTGCCTGACGATCGATTGCAGGACCTTGGGCGTCAAATCGGTCAACTGGATTTTGTCAGTCACTGTTACGAACGGCCGAGACATCTTCCACGATGGCCGTATAACCTGTTTGCCATGGTACACGGACATGATCGTGATGAGGTCAATCGCAAGGTCGAGCAGATTGCACTGATAACGGGCAATCAAACCAGGCAGCATGATGTGCTGTTCAGCTCGGCGATACTGAAAAAGACAGGCTTGAGGCTGGCGGCCTGACAGGAAACCATATGTTTCGAATAAGTCGATATCTGCATGCACTTAAATCCGGCGTAAATGTGTCTACCAGGCCGGCGGCCGTTATGAATGGAACCGGGCCCGTAGTCATCTGGAACCTGATTCGTCGATGCAACCTGGCGTGCAAGCATTGTTATGCAACTTCGGCCGATAAAGACTTTCCTGGGGAACTTAATACAGAGCAGGTATTCGATGTAATGGAGGATCTCAGGTCCTTTGGCGTGTCGGTACTCATCCTGTCCGGTGGCGAGCCGCTGATGAGGCCGGATATATTCGATATATCCAGGCATGCAAAGGAAATGGGATTTTATGTTGGTCTGTCCAGTAACGGTACCATGATTACGCAAGCCAATATCGCTGATATTGCCGATATTGGTTATGACTATGTCGGCGTGAGCCTTGATGGCATGCGTGATACACATGATTATTTTCGTCGAAAGCAGGGAGCATTCGATGAATCCATGCGAGGCATTCGCCTGTGTCGGGAAGCCGGCCTGAAAGTCGGACTGCGCTTCACACTGACTCAGGATAATGCGGCAGAATTGCCGGATTTATTGCAGTTGATGGATGATGAATCGATCGACAAGTTTTATCTATCACATCTGAACTATGCCGGCCGTGGTAATCGCAATCGATCCAGTGACCTGCATTACCAGATGACGCGCAAGGCAATGGATTTATTGTTTGAAACTTGCTGGCAGGATGTAGAGGCAGGGCGAAAGCGAGAATTCGTTACCGGCAACAACGATGCTGATGGTGCCTACTTGCTGTACTGGGCCCAGCAGCATATTCCCGACCATGTCAATCAACTGCAGCAACAGCTCCTGCGTTGGGGGGGGAATGCCTCCGGTGTGAATATCGCCAATATAGACAACCTCGGTAACGTGCATCCGGATACCATGTGGTGGGACTACACGATAGGTAGTGTGAAAGAACGTCTGTTTTCCCATATCTGGCAGGATACTTCAGAACCATTGATGGCCGGGCTTAAAATGAAAAATCGGCCGCTTGAAGGTCGTTGTGCGCAGTGCAGGCACCTTGCTATTTGTGGGGGTAATTCACGTACGCGCGCCTGGCAGCTGACCGGTAATCCCTGGGCAGAGGATCCGGGTTGCTATCTGACCGATGAAGAAATTGGTGTGAAGGACATGCCTGAACGAATTGAGGTGACCCCCTATCGTCGTCAACGGCGTGTGTCGCAAGATCTGAACGCATGAGCATTAATAAACCGGGCATAGTCCTGAATACCCGTAACCTCGTGCAATGCCTCGGCCTTACCGCGTTGCTGTTTGCTGCGCCTTTATGCGCAGAAGAGGTTCATGATCTTTACAACAGGTACTGTGCAGAATGTCATGGTCCGGACCGGCTTGGCAGAATGGGCCCCGCGTTACTGCCTCAAAATCTCAAACGCGTGAAGAAGGATGAAGCTTTTGAAGTGATCAAGAATGGTCGGGTCGCATCACAAATGCCTGCCTTTGTGGACAAGCTGAATGATCAGCAGGTCATGTTACTCAGAGACCATATCTATACCCCACTGGCTGTGATGCCGGAATGGAATGAAGACAGTATTTCATCAACTCAAAGAATCATCGTGCCGCCGAGTGAACTGCCCGATAAACCCGTGCATGATGCAGAACTGATCAATATGTTCGTGGTGGTAGAACTGGGTGATCATCATGCAAGCATTCTGGATGGCAACAGCTTTGAAGTGATCAAGCGCGTCAAGACACACTTTGCATTACACGGCGGGCCAAAATACTCGCCCGATGGCCGCTTCGTGTATTTCGCCTCACGTGACGGATGGATCGCAAAGTTCGACATGTATAGTTTGCAAACCGTTGCCGAGGTGCGTGCCGGGATTAATACCCGCAACCTCGCGGTATCCGGAGACGGACGATATGTCATGGTGGGCAACTACCTGCCACATACCCTGGTGCTGCTTGATGCAAATGATCTGGGGCTGATCAAGGTGATACCCGTTAAGGATGACAAGGGTAATAGTTCACGTGTCAGTGCGGTATATGCTGCACAGCCTCGAAAAAGTTTTGTAGCAGCATTGAAAGATATTCCCGAGGTCTGGGAAATTCCCTATAACGATGATGCCGAGCCAATATACCCGGGACTGGTACATGATTACCGTCTGAAAGAAGGCATTGCCATAGAAGGCAAGTTTGGCATACGTCGAATCAAGCTGGATGATTACCTGGACGACTTCTTTTTTGACCAGAGTTACAGTCTTCTGATCGGTGCCGCGCGTAATAATAAAAATGGGCAGGTAGTGCATATGGATGCGCGTCGCAAGATAGCGGATGTCGATATCGATGGACTGCCACACCTGAGTTCAGGCATTACCTGGGAATACCAGGGTCGCCAGGTACTGGCCACACCAAACCTGAAAAAGTCAGAGATCAGTATT
Organism: Gammaproteobacteria bacterium; assembly: GCA_041572715.1. GTDB lineage: Bacteria > Pseudomonadota > Gammaproteobacteria > JAJDYQ01 > JAJDYQ01 > JAJDYQ01. The sequence goes on along the minus strand of JBFFRZ010000102.1, from coordinate 1,127 downwards.
ATCGATATGAAAACCTGGAAAACCATCAAACGCATCAAGACGCTTGGCCCGGGGTTCTTTATGCGCAGCCATGAAAACAGCCAGTATGCCTGGGCCGGTGTGTTCTTTGGGCCAAATCGGGATGCAGTACATCTGATTGATAAAAATACGCTGGAAATTGCAAAAACATTGCGTCATGAACCGGGCAAAACGGCCGCACATGTCGAGTTCGATAAAGATGGCAAGCATGCCTTGCTGAGTATCTGGGACTATGATGGTGCGGTGATCGTCTATGATGCCAATACACTCGAAGAGGTGAAACGCCTGCCCATGGTCAAACCTTCCGGGAAATACAATGTTTACAACAAGATCACGCGTTCAGCGGGCACCAGTCATTAATTGTGCATCACGATGATGGTGCATTAACAATGGAGCTTCTCGAATGGAAAGATAGCTATGCTACCGGTATACCCGGTATTGATTATGAACACGAGGCGTTGATTTCAGAGATTAATCGATTTTATTCAAAGCTGGATTCTGATTCAGACAGGGCGAGCCTGGTGGATGTGCTAAATGATATTTATGGCGCTATCTACAGCCATTTTGTACTTGAAGAAAAACTCATGGAAAAGTACGGCTACGATGCCTATGAAGAGCACAGGGCAGATCATGGAGAACTGCTTGATGAATTACGTGACATCACCTCGGCATTGGAAAAAACGCACGAATATGATGAGCAGGACCTGAAACAGAGGTTGAGTGACTGGTTCGCGGTACATTTCAGAACCCATGATGCTCGGCTGCATAAATTACAGGATCTGAAGGCAAGTCATGAAAACAGGGGCGCCAGGCTGTTTTCCTTTTTGAGGAAGTCAAAAGACTGAACCGCGAACAAAGAGTATTCCAGCTGTCGTGCAGCTATCCTATCGTCCGGCACTCATTTCTTTAAGTGCCTCCCGGTCCAGAATCGTAATCTCGCCGCCTTTTACCGAGACTATGTCCTTTTCAGCCAGTTCTTTCAGAATGCGGGAAAAGGTTTCCGGTTTTACCGAGACCCTTGATGCAATCAGGTTTTTCGGGATGTTGAGTTTGAACGTATCTGCATCTTCAGGCGTACCGTCCAGCAGGTAGGCGGCCACGCGACAGTT
>JBFFRZ010000101.1:0-8893 GCA_041572715.1 Gammaproteobacteria bacterium | reverse complement strand
CGTCCGCCGGCGGTCGAAGTGCCGGATGCACGAGTGTCGTGAAGAACATGGACGTTCGAGAACAACCCGCCCATCCATGCACATAAAAAAACCCCGCAACTTTCGTTAGCGGGGTTTTGTAGTCGTACAGCAGGGTGGCCCTATGCGGGGCTCACATCCTTGGCCTGTGGTCCCTTGGGACCATCTTCAACCTCAAATGTTACTTTTTGTCCTTCAGCTAATGTACGAAATCCTTCTGCAGCAATTGCTGAAAAATGAACGAACACATCCGAACCACCATCATCTGGTGCAATAAAACCAAAACCCTTGGAGTCGTTAAACCACTTAACGGTACCTGTTGCCATGCTTGAAAACCTCAATAAAACAATAAACGAAAAAGTAATTACAGATCGAACATGACATTTTCAGGAGGTACTACTTGAACTTCTGAGAGTGCTGCCAGAACATGCAATTAGATCAAAGACTACTCCAATAAACTGCGAAATTCCACCGTCAATAGTCAATTTTTTTACACGCGAAAAATCCTGGAAACCGGACAGTCCGGGCTTCATGACAACCCATCGAGCTGCGCCCAGCGTTCATAGGCCGCTGCTAATTCCCCGTGCAACTGTTCCAGTCGCGCCAGTGTATGCCTGATGTTTTCCTTGTCTGACTGGTAAAACCCGGTATCAGAAATCATAGCTTCCAGTTGTTGCTGTTCATGCTCAAGCTGTTCAATTTTATCGGGCAGCATCTGCAATTCCCGAGTTTCGTTGTACCCGAGTTTCTTGTTCACGGGCCTGCCCCTGCCACGGCTCCTGCCTGATACAGGACTTTCATCAGCTCTTGCGGTGTCTTTCGCTGCTGCTCGCTGTCGCAGCCAGTCCTCGTAACCGCCCACATATTCACGAACCTGTCCCTGTTCTTCAAATACCAGGGTACTGGTAACAACGTGATCCAGGAAGGTCCGGTCATGACTGACCAGCAGCAGGGTGCCATCGTACTCAATCAGCAGGTCTTCAAGTAATTCCAGTGTGTCCACATCAAGGTCGTTGGTCGGCTCGTCAAGTATGAGCATATTGGCTGGTTGCGTGAACAGGCGTGCCAGCATCAGCCGGTTACGCTCACCCCCCGACAGGATTCTCACTGGTGAATCCACACGCTGCGGCGGAAACAGAAACTGTTTCAGGTACCCGATGACATGACGGGATTTACCCCGAACCAAAACGTAGTCACTACCCGGCGCTATGTTTTCCCGCACCGTTTTATCCGGTTCAAGCTGCGTGCGATGCTGGTCAAAATAGGCAATCTGCAAACGGGTGCCCATGACCACCTCACCCTGTTGTGGTGCAAGTTCACCAAGCAAAAGTTTCAGCAGGGTGCTCTTTCCCGAGCCATTGGGACCGATAATGCCAACGCGGTCTCCGCGCATGATTCTCGTTGAAAGATTGGTCACAATCGGATGCCCTGGATAAGCAAAACTGACATTACGTAAATCAGTTACCAGCTTGCCGGATATTTCCCCCGACTCCACGTTCAGGGTCGCCCTGCCCTGGGCTGATATCCTTTGTGCACGTTGTTCCCGCATGGCTTCAAGTGCGCGTACACGACCCTCATTTCGGGTCCGTCTTGCCTTGATGCCCTTGCGGATCCACTGTTCTTCTTCAGCAAGTTTACGATCGAATTTTGCGTTCGTCCGTTCTTCCAGTTCAAGCAGTTCTTCTTTCTTTTTCAGGTAATCATCGTAGCTCAGTGGAAATGAGGCCAGCTGTCCCCGGTCCAGTTCCAGCATTCTCGTCGCCAGGTTCCTCAGGAAAGTTCTGTCATGGGTGATAAACATCAGCGCCCCCTTGAACTGCTTGAGGAAATCCTCCAGCCAGGTGATGGCAGTGATGTCCATGTGGTTGGTTGGTTCGTCCAGTAACAGTAGATCCGGCTCACTCACCAATGCCCGCGCCAGCATCACCCGCCTGCGCATACCCCCGGAACAATCTGTCAGCATCTTGTCTGCATCCAGATCCAGTCGGCTAAGTATGGTTTCGACCTTCTGATTGATATTCCAGCCATCCGCAACATCGATCTGGTGTTGCAAATCAGCGAGCTTTTGCATGGATGCCTGGTCACTGGAGACTTCCTGCGAAGCATGATGGTAATTTGTCAGCAAGCGCCCTGTTGCACCCAGACCCGAGGCCACCACATCAAACACCGTATCCTGCTGATCTTCCGGCACCTCCTGCTCCAGGTAGGAAATCTTTAACGTGTCCTGTTTCCAGAGCTCACCATCATCGAGCTGTGCCTGTCCGCTGATTACCCGAAACAGTGTTGATTTACCCATGCCATTACGGCCAACCAGGCAGATTCGTTCGCCCGGGTCGACCTGCAAGTTTACTTTATCCAGCAGGGCATGATGGCCATAGGCCAGAGAGGCATCGGTGAGCGTCACTAAGGGCATGGAATGAGCGGTTAAAGCTTGCGACGACCGGAAAACGCGTGCGCGATGGTTCCCTTGTCGATGTACTCGAGCTCCCCGCCCAGCGGTACCCCATGCGCAATTCGGGTACAGGGAATATTCGCTTCCCTTGCAAGATCACTGATATAGAAAGCAGTCGCTTCGCCTTCTACCGTCGGGTTGGTCGCAAGGATAATTTCATGGATATCATCGCTTCTGATTCTTTCCGCCAGCAAATCCATGCCAATATCCTCCGGACCAATCCCATCCAGTGGCGACAATCGCCCCATCAGCACAAAATACAGCCCCTGGTAGTCAGTCGCCTGTTCCAGCGCCATGACATCGATTGGTGACTCAACCACACATAATATCGTCTGGTCACGCCGGGAATTTTCACAAATATGACAGACTTCATCTTCGGTCAGATTCCTGCAGCGTCGGCAGTTTTTCACGCGTTCCATGGCATCCAGCAGGGTTTGCCCGAGAAATCGGGCCCCATCCCGGTCACGTTGCAACAACTGGAAAGCGATACGCTGCGCAGATTTCTGCCCGATGCCGGGCATGATGCACAACGCCTGGATCAATTGTTCGACCAGGCTGGTCTGTCGATTACTAGCCATTGGAGAAAGTAAGGAAGCGGTACAGGATTTTTACGTCTAAATATACTCAGGGTATGATGACATGCGTTTCATGTAGAATCACGCCTAATTTGATGACGATCCGCTAGTATTTTTCCATGAATCGAGTCCGTAATTTGCTTAGCCAGTTAAAGCCGGTTCACTGGGTAATTGCTCTGGTCATCGGCATCGCAATCCTGGCGCCGCTAACACCACACCTGTTGCTCTTCATCATCAAGCACGCGGCTGAAAACCAGGGTTATACACTCAGTTACCGTGAAGCCGACCTGAGCCCATTCAAAGGCAAACTGGAATACAGGGATCTGGAAATCCATACCGGCAAGCAGATGCTGTTCGGCTGCGGACATTGCCTGGTAGAGATTGATATTAGCGAGGCCTTTGGCGAACGCTATGTCGTGCGCCAGGCGCTGATATCATCGGCACGCCTGGTCTACACTGCATTACCCGAATCACAGGCACAGGAAACTGGCGAAATACCCTACTGGCAAATCGACCAGCTGACGATCAGCCAGCTTGATCTTGTTGGCCTGCCGAAACTGGACGGTCAGACAGTCCGTGTACAAGAACTGACCCTGGATAACCTGAACCGGGACAGTAAACTTCCGGGCACGACCAAGGCAGATATACGGGTTGGCAGCTCCCAGCTGGCTATTGGCGGGAAACTGGTTACCGCGCCCGCAATAGATTTCGAATCTGTTGAAATTTCACTCAAACAATATGACGTCAGGCTTATTCCTGCAACGTACCGCATATCGAAATTTGAAAATTCAGGAGTGATTGATCTAGACGCAAAGTTATCCTGGGCAACCAGGGAGGGAGACAGGCGCAGACTGCATATCAGCGATCTTGATATACGCATCCATGACGGCAGCATGAAGGAGGGCAGCTCCGGCATTCATTCGATGAATGGCCGTTTACATGGCACGGGACAGGTCACCATCAACACAGCGCAATTACCCGAAACCCTTGTCTACGAAGAAATTGCTATCCAGGGCGGTTTGAGTTTAAGCGGAAAACTCACCGCAGCCACCGTAAAAGATCGCGACTTGCAAATCAATAACATGCAAATGGATCTGAAGACCAAAATGGATCTTGGCAGCATAAATAACATACACATTTCGGGTAACTTCGACATCCCTTCACTTGATTACGCACAATCCGAAAACATGAATGTTTCAGGCGGCCTATCCTGGAACGGAGATACACATATACAACAGGGCGCGTCCGGCATGAAGACCACGTTTCAGGGTGCACTGAATGCAAACCTGGCGATCAATCCGGACCCCAAACAGGAAATACCTCAAATTAAACTCGATAAGCTGAAATACGAAGGTGAAGGCTCGGTACAAATGATGACCGACAAGCCCACTGAAATTCACCTGAATGGCGAAAGCAGACTGGCTTCAGTCATAATGTCAAAACTCACTGGCAAATCCACGCGGGTACCCGGTATCGAAATCAGTGACCTTGTCTACAAGGGCGAAACCTCTGTGGCGGTGAGCGATGATGGGACACCCGGCATTAATTTAAAAGGTGACGGCAAGGCGAGCATGCTGCTGATGCAGCACTTACCCGATCAACCGGGTCTTCAGGTAAAGATTGAGGCGCCTGATATCCGCCAGCTCTCCGTGAATACTACCCCGCTAAGCCTGCATGCTGGCAACATCGATATAAATAGGATTCTGTTAACTGGAGAAACAGCGGAAAATAACCTGCCGATCACCGGTATCTCACTGGATGCGCTGGATTATGGTTCCGATCGGCTAGCAGCCAACAAGCTCTCAGTAGACCATGTTGCCATTGATATTCAAAAGACCAGTGAAGGCAATTACCTGGTGGTACCAAAACCCTTGATACCGGCGACACCTGCTGATCAAGCCGCAGGCAGCAAACCACAGGAACCTGCAACTCGGATCTTTATAAAGACCGTCACTATCGGTAAAGACAGTCATATCCAATTCAGCGACTACTCGGTTAAGCCGGCATTTAAAACCCGCCTGGTTCTGTCTTCAGCGCAGGTCAACCAACTGGCAGTAAACGAGCAAAAGCCCACAGAGTTCAAGGCCAGGGGTGTACTCGGCGAACGCGGCACATTCACCCTTGAAGGAAATATCGAAACCAATGAAAAGTCTTTCGATCTTGAAGCAGCGAGCAAACTGAGTGGCCTCTCGCTCAAACAGTACAGCCCGTATACAAGTAAGTTGATTGGCTACCAGATGGACAAGGGTTACCTGGATCTTGATATCAACACAACAATCAAGCAGGAACAGCTTGGCGGCAATAATAAACTCAAGGTGACCGGTCTTAAAGTCACTTCGGTGAACAATGAAGCACAAAAAGCCTTCGATCAATCCCTCGGCCTTTCCCTGCATTCCGCCATATCAATGCTGGAAGACAAGAAAGGCCACATCGATCTCACGGTGCCGCTTGGCGGAGACATTAATAATCCGGATTTTGGTATGGGCGACGTCATCAGCAAGGCGCTCGGAAAGGGAATCAAGGGTGGATTACTGATCACCCTACAACCTCTGGGGCTGGCGGTACTGGCCGTCGATGCGCTTTCCGGACTTGGTGGTATTCCCCTGGGTGAAGCCAGCTTTGAACCCGGCTCGGCGGTAATTAACTCGGTCGCCGCAGAACGGCTGAGTCTGCTGGCTGAAAAAATGAAGGAAAAGCCCGGCATGCAATTGAAGGCGTGTGCCCTGGCCCTGGAAAATGAGTTACCGCCCGGCTCCAGCTTGGCCAAGCCCGAAGCGGGAAAACCCGATGTAGAGAATGCAAAAGTGTCCAGGCAACCGTCTGATCCGGAATTCACGCGTAAGCTGGCCAGTGAGCGGCTGCAGGCTGTACAAAAGTTTTTAAGCGAACATCAAATCAATGAAGACCGTTTGGTGACGTGCGCACCCGAAGTCGTCAAGTCTGAAGGCAATACGCCTTCTGTCAGACTAATCCTTGCCGATAGCAAGGCTGGTCCGTCCGGTACACCTGAAAAATAATACGTCAGTTACTGCGCATCTTGCGCTACCGCTGGCTCGCAAGGCGATAGTACTGACGCGAAGAACGATCAGAATGGTAACTTCATACCCGGTGGCAGGTTCAATCCACCCAGCATCTCGGACATTTGATCCTGGGTTTTTGATTCGATTTTGTGGGTTGCATCGTTGATTGCGGCAGTAATCAGATCTTCCAGCATTTCCTTGTCATCAAGCAGGGTTTCGTCGATTTCCACACGGCGCGCCTCATGTTTGCCGTTCAGGGTAACCTTGACCATACCACCACCCGATTCACCGGTGACTTCCATGTTCACCATTTCAGCCTGCTGCTTCTGCATTTCCTCCTGCATCTTCTGCGCCTGCTTCATGATGTTGCCTATTCCACCTTTCATGCTTTCACCTCGCTTTCATTCGTCAATTGGTTGAACCGCGCTGGCCGAAACTGTTGCCCCAAACATTTCTTTCATCATCTGAACATTTTCGTCGCTTTCAATAGATTCGACGGCTGCTTTTTGTCGTTCCTCATCTTCCCTGGCCTTGCGCTGGGCCGGAGTTTCGGCTGGCACAATGCCGGGCTGAATTTTGAGCTTGATTGACTTACCGAAAAAATCAGTCAGCGCTGCTTCTATTTTCTGTGCGGGCCCCTCGGTCAGCAGGCGCGCATGTGACTGGTCAAGTATCAGGCGTACGATATCGTCTTCGATGGCCTCCAGTTGGCAGTTTTCCGCAAGCTGCCTGGACATGGCTTTCAAATCCAGCGAATCCAGTATTTCCTGCCAGTCGGGCAGATATTCGCTAGTTGTAGTACGCGATACAGTTGTTTCCCGGGTCGCTACCGGGACGGGCTCACTGGCTTGAGCTTGACTATCTGGCTTTACCTGCCTGGCGGTTTCATACTTGCCGGGCACCACCGGAGGTTCGGCCACCGGTTGCTCAACGGGCGGCGCTTTTTGTATGTCAGTCTGTTCTGTATTCTGCCATGGCCTGAAAGCAATCATGCGCAGCAATGTCATTTCGAAGCCTTCGCGTGGCACCGGATTCATTTTCAGATCATTCCGCCCCTGCAACGCAGTCTGGTAGTAGAGCTGGATATCCTGGGGAGAAACTGCCTGGGCAAAGGACTGGATCTTTTCAGGATCGTCCCATTCTTCAGTCATGCTTCCAGCTACCTGCTGCTCCAGCGCTATGTGGTGTAACACTGAAATCATCTCCGCGAGCACATCGATGTACTTGGGGCTTCGCTCATCCAGTCGGCCAACAGTTTCGAATACGGCCCGTGCATCCTGCGCATGGATCTGTGCAATGAGATCATAGATGTGGGAAGTCTCGATGGTTCCGAGCATATGTCGGACGTCAGCATCACCCACTTTGCCGCCGCCAAAGGCAATCGCCTGGTCAAGCAGGCTTAATGCATCCCGCATACTGCCTTCCGCCCCGCGGGCTATTAGCCTGATCGCCGGCTCGTCATATTCAATCGACTCCTGGTCCAAAATCGATGCCAGGTAGGCACTGATATCGGCCATGGGCAGTTTTTTCAGGTTGAACTGCAGGCAGCGTGACAGGATGGTGACCGGCAATTTTTGCGGATCAGTCGTCGCCAGCAGAAATTTTACGTGCGGCGGGGGCTCTTCCAGTGTCTTCAGCAGCGCATTGAAGCTGTGGTTGGAGAGCATATGCACTTCATCGATCAGGTAGACCTTGTAGCGCCCCCGGGTCGGTGCGTACTGTACGTTTTCGAGTAATTCCCGGGTGTCCTCGACCTTGGTACGGGACGCCGCATCCACCTCAATCAGGTCAATAAAGCGTCCCTGGTCGATTTCGACACAGGCGGAACACTCACCACAGGGGGCTGAGGTAATGCCGGTATCACAGTTAAGTGATTTTGAAAGGATACGCGCAATGGTGGTCTTGCCTACCCCGCGTGTGCCGGTAAACAGGAATGCATGGTGCAGGCGCTCATTATCCAGACCATTGATTAATGCACGTGAAACATGCTCCTGGCCGACCAGTTCCTTGAAATTCTTTGGCCGCCATTTACGTGCAAGTACCTGATAACTCATTGTATTTTGGGAGATCTCATGCGTTAAACCAGCGAACCCGCATTGTAATCTTTTTATTCGCTGGGCGCACAGTAATCGGGTCAAACAGACTAAAGGCGATCCGTACCAGCAAATCTCCGGCGCCCAATTCCACCGCTGCGGTTGCTCCCTTCCGGGCCTGGCCGAGTTCACGGTTTGTTGTCGCGGAGGCACCAGCACGGACCGCGGGCGTATAATGCCGGAAGCGGGCCCATGAATAAAGCCAATGTTCCCGAGATTGCGGAAGCCCGGTGAATCGTATAGGCTTCGCGACCTCTCACGCAGAGGCGGTCGCTAGTGTCCATCTGATGTATATGGACATACGAATGCCGTGAAGGACAGGATGTCCGAAAACGGCCCTGGCCTTCGCGACACTCGTACTTCGTGTACGTCGTCCGAGTGGTCGACCCAATAGCAGGACGCTATTGGGAACAGTGGCGCAAAGCGACACTGGCCCGGAGGGCTCGCGACAGGATGTCGCGAGTAACGAGCGCGCCTGGCGTGCTCCGCTAATGGTGCTAAGCAAAGTGCATCAGGACAGTGAGAATGAAATTTACGGAGAGGTGTCCGAGTGGTCGAAGGAGCACGCCTGGAAAGTGTGTATACGGCAACGTATCGAGGGTTCGAATCCCTCCCTCTCCGCCATAAAACAAGGGTCCCATATCATGGGGCTTTTTGTTTTATCACTGATCGAAACATAAACCCTCGACAATCAATCAACGCAGGCTAAGTTCCGGGCATGACTTACGAAATCAT
>JBFFRZ010000100.1:0-8896 GCA_041572715.1 Gammaproteobacteria bacterium | reverse complement strand
TCCATCATCCTGGTCACCTTTTATCGCTACCTGCGCAGACATGGCATGCCCAGACGGGAAGCGCTTGTTGAGGCCTCGGTAAGAAGGGTGCGCGCGGTATTGTTGACCTCGTTAACGACCATTGCAGGCCTGACACCCATTTTGTTTGAAACCTCCCTGCAGGCTCAGTTCCTGATTCCGATGGCCACTTCAATTGCCTTTGGTCTGGGGTTCTCCACCCTCCTGGTACTGTTCCTGGTACCGCTGCTATTGAACGCATATGAAACCATGGCTGAAAAATTCAGCCATGGTGACATTATGCTCGCTGAAGAGACCTAGCTGTATTCGTATCGATCAATGAGCTGCCGAACCAGGCCGCTGCGTACGATATCGTCATAATCAAACTCATGTATATAGATATTCGGCAGGCCTGCTACCCGGTCTACTGCATCGGCGAGTCCATTCTGACCCCTGATATCACTTTGACGTGTATCGCCGTTGATAACCACCTTGCAGCCTTCACCGATTCGGGTCAGGAACATCTTCATCTGGGTAATACTTGAGTTTTGTGCCTCCTCCATAATGACGAAGGTTTTTTCGTTGAATGTTTTGCCGCGCATGTACGCCAGGGGCGCAGCGACAATCCTGTCGTGGCGGACACAGTAGTCAACTGCTCCCCGACCCAGTCGCTCGTTCAGGATGTCCCTGAAGGCATCTATATATACAGCGAACTTGTCGTCCACCGCGCCCGGCAGGTAACCCAGCTGCTCCCCGGCCTCCACTGCGGGTCTCGTCAGAATAATTCGCTCGATTTTGCCTGCCTCCAGATATTCCGCCGCCAGTGCCACGGCACAATAACTCTTGCCGGTGCCGGCGGGCCCGGTGCCAAATGTCAGGCAGTGATTTCGAATGGCGGTGATGAAACGTTTCTGGGCGGGATTGCGGGGTTGCAGGGGTTTAATGGGGGGGCGGTAACTTCGCGAGGCCTCTGAGGGACTCGAGTGCGCATTTAATTCAACGATTTCTGCGCCGGGGGGGTCGTATTGTTGTGCTCTTCTCTTTCTTTTCGCTTTCCTGTCTCTTGCTTCTGGTTGCTTTAAATGGTTTTGGTATCGCCTTGCATAAGACTTCTTCGCCATAATTAAAGGGTCCCCTTCAGGTTGTGAATGAATGTCGAAAAACTTTTACTTTTGGCCTCTTATCCTCGGTTGTTAATAGTCAGGTTTAAATAAACATAGCACATGATTATAAAAATACACTTTTCTCAGACCGTTTTCTGCGCCGGAGGATGAATCCGTCAGCGGGCGCCAGCGACCTGCATAAACCGCGACTCCTGTTGCCGTTGCTCTTGCGTAAGGTCTCTGCTGGCAAACATCGGGTCCATCCGCATGCATCGACGGTAAAGGTCCCACTTGATTTCGTTCACACTTTTGCCGCATGGCCCCGCCGGCAGGTCATCACTGATGATCGATTCAATTGGCTTGCCGTCGTAAGTACCGTAAATGATGATGGTTGGCCCGATTTCGCTATCACCTGCCCGACGAGCTGCATCGAACGCAACGCAGGTTTGCAAAAAATTTGAGCGGTTACTCAGCAGGGTGCTCAGGCGGAATGGCATTTTTTTGGTCTGGCGAAGATATTCATAAACCACCAGTATGGCGCCGTGCTCATCTCTGGCCAGATCATCGGCTGGCCCAATGTGCAGGCGAGCCTCGGAATCCAGAATATATGGCGTATTCTTGAATTCCCGCTCGTCGACAGTGCCCGCGGTGCGAGTGACAAAATTCAGGTTTCCCAGTAAAACTTCATCGCCCATTTATTGTTCTCCTGAGTCTATCTGTGACAATATTATCATTATTGGCGGATACAAAGCGGGCATTTCTCTCAATTTCACTATCCAGCGGCGCAGACGATCGCGTCAGAGCCGAACCAGAACGATATATCCTTGCCAAGGAACTCGTCCGCGCTCATGTAATGGGAACCATCGCAGGAAAAGTTGAGACCAATCAGCCCATTCATGATATTCAGTGAAGCTGCCCGCAGGTATATATTTTCATCGGCCGCGCGTAGCGCCTTGAATACGCCCAGTATGTTCGCAACCTGGTCTGCAGGAATCAATGCCTCTCGCGGAAAATCTGTTCGATTGTATATCAGGCAAACCTTGGGATTGAGTATTTCATCGAGTACGTGGATACGATACCTATAGGGGTCGCTATAGGGCCAAAGGGTGGCTCTTGAACTTGAGAAATGCAGCTTGGCATGAAAAATTCCGCGCTCGCATACCAGTGTCTCGATCACGGACATGACATTATCAATATCCTGATCCATAGCGCTGATGGTTCGGGTCTGCTGGAAGAGGGTACCGCGAATTGAAGGATCACCCTTGATTTGTCGCCAGCTCTCGATATGACGAACTTCGACATCACGCAATGGCAATTCCTTAAGGCTAAAGTCTGCCGCAATATAACCAAGGGTTTCACCATTGCTAAACACGCGCTGAAGCGCGGTGATACAGGGCCGACGTCGACGCTTGTCGAGATAGACGGTGCTCAGCGCAAAATTGTCCTGCATCTGTCCGACCAGGCCGAGGTACGGACGATCGGACAGGTCCTGGCCAACATTCGAATCATCAGTCTCATCGGCAGAGATATTACTGCTAAGCTGCCATCCATGAAGGTCTATCGCGTACAGCATGCGACAGCGATGGTTAACCTTGCTCCTGAGATAACACCGAAGCGCATCATCCAGGAGCGCCCGATCGTGCCATGATGGTGCACACAGATCAGCGAGTTCCTGCAGGGGTGCCTTTAACAGGCCCGATATATTGTCTAATTGCCGTGAGACAGCGCTTTCTAGCCAGTCCACCGATTTTCTCTGCTTATTAAGAATTCTTGTAAGAGAAAACAATGCAAAAACTATGCCTTTAGAGAAGGAACCCCCAGCAACATATCCAGCGTAGTAATGAGGGTTCTGAATGGCTCATCAGTTACACAACCCCGTACTTCTCCCGCTGTACCTGCACCACGGAAAATCATCTGGACATTCAGCCTACGGTCATCGGCATTGACGTCAATGTATGCCCTGTATGTTTCAAGAATATGGTTAATACCATCCAGTTGATTTTGATTGATTGATGATTCGGCAAGCAATTGCTGTTGGCCTTGCTGTTCAGCAAACAGGGTAAGCACCAGTTCGCGATCCTGCTGAGAAATCAGGTAGCGTCTTTGCTCACCGTGGTAGTTGAGGTTCATGTCAAGGCAGGCCCTGACCTCGCCGGCGATGATGTCTGCCGTGAAACTATTCTCCTGCTCCGGGCCCTGCGCCATCTCCCGGTAATCCAGGTAACGATCCCTTAGCCATTGTCTTGCCTGCAGCGCATAAAACTGCTCCTTGAATGCGTACCAGTTATCTTCACATTCAGGAGCTGCCGACAAAGCAGTCTTGAAGTGCCATACCGGCTGATTTTTTCCCAGGGCCTGGTACAGGGACTCACAAATCTCTTCCTCTTCCAGTGTTGCGATATAGCTTTCCATCAACTCCAGGTGCACAGATTCCGCTATCGGCTCGATGACGATATACCGGTCCGGACTCGTTCTCTGCTCATCAAGCAGCTGTTGGTCAACCGCATCCCCGTTATCTACCGGCGCAGGAATGACATCGCCGCTATGGGTATCGAGCCACCAACCGGTATCCAGGTCGCCTGCCTGCAGCGCCATAGTCAGCATATCAATATCGATTGCCGGCGATTTAATGGCCTGCCGGGTCATGAAAACTCTGCCACCACCGGGGCGTGGTCCGAGGGTCGTTCAAGTTTTCTGGGTTCCCGGTCTATATAGCTTGCCGTGCATGAACCCTGCATCAGCTTGCTGGCCAGTATCAGATCAATACGCAGACCATGGTTACGTCTGAAGCCCGCTGCCCGGTAGTCCCACCAGCTAAAACTTTCAGGCTCCTGATCAAACAGGCGAAAAGTATCGGTCAAGCCCATATCCAGCAGCTTCTGCAACGCTGCCCGTTCCGGTTGGCTGCACAGTATCCGGTCGTGCCACAGGTCTGGATCCCAGGTATCCTCATCCGCAGGCGCGATATTGAAATCACCGACAACCACCAGCTTTTCATGCCGGGCAATTTCCTGTTGGATCCAGGAAGAAACCTTGTCGAGCCACTCTAGTTTCCAGGAATATTTATCTGAACCCACTTCCTGGCCGTTGACCACATAAAGATTCAGCAACCGTACGTCGTCTATTGTTGATGCCAGAATTCTTCGTTGCGGATCCTCCAGTTTCGGGATATCCATGATGACTTCCTGCTGCGGCAGTTTGCTAAGCGTGGCGACGCCGTTATAGGTTTTCTGCCCGGAATAACAAACCTCGTAACCAGCGGCCCGTATATCATCTTCCGGAAACTGGTCATCTGTCATCTTGGTTTCCTGCAATGCCAGTATGTCCGGTTGATTATCCTGCAACCAGTTCAGCACCTGTGGCAGTCTTACACGCAGTGAATTGACGTTCCAGCTGGCAATCTTCATGTCTTCTTCTTCGCCGCTCAGGTTAACTACAACGGGTTGTAGCCACCAAACCTTGCTTTGACCTTGCCCTCGAGATATTTGAAGCCGATAAAAAAACCACTGATGAGTGTCAGTATGGGCAGGATGATCCAGAGCAGTTTTTCGCGATCCTTGAGTTCGGTTTTAGTCTCGGCTTTTTGCCGCAGTTCCCGCAGTTGCTCCATGTAGCCCATTCGCTGGGCTTCAAGCTCTTTCATCCTTGTTTTCATGTTTTGTTGCGCAGATTCAGCCGCCTCGAGTCGTTCGATCAAGCCCTCGTCCTGGGGTGGTTGTGCAACCGGTTGTTCGATTAATAAATCCGTATGTTTGGATCTCAGATCATCCAGTTCTTTTTGCACCTCGGCCAGTTTGATGATCGCTGGTTTATCCTTGTCCAGGGATGTCGATTTGACCCAGCCAACGGTGTCATCTTCGGTTCGCACCTGGGCATAGCCATCGTCATGCTTCAAAATGACGACCCTGTCTCCGGCTTTCAGCGGTGTTAATGCCTTGCTCAGGGAAGTGTCCTGATACATCCTCAGGGTCACCTGGTCAGAAACATAATGAAACTCTTCAGCGTGTAACGAACAAACGCTGGCCGAAAGTAACAAGGCCCACAGGGCACTTAACCGAACCAATGGGCAATTTGTATGAATCATTAACATGAGAAACATCGGGATTTAGTCTGAATATCAGGTATCTTAGTATATTCTTCAATGTAACAGCATGTAATTGATTATGTTTTTCCCTTGATCGGTAAAATATATCGATATGATGCTAATTTCGTATTGAATGAAACACGCGCTTTCTGTGCAATAGCCTGTATTCAAGACTAACGGGAAATATCATGGGTAATCATTTTGACCTCATCGCGATAGGCGGTGGTAGCGGCGGACTCTCCACGCCGGAGTGGGCAGCACACTATTACGGTAAAAAGTGTGCTGTTATCGAAAGCAAGTCACTGGGCGGCACCTGTGTCAATGTAGGCTGCGTTCCCAAGAAGGTAATGTGGTTCGCCGCCAATCACGCGCATGGTCTGAAAACAGCAAAAGACTTTGGCTTCGATGTCGTTAGCAATGGCCATGACTGGAAGAAACTGGTCAATGGGCGTGAGCAATATATTGGTGGAATCCTCAAATGGTACGACGCTTTTCTCGACGACCTGGATATAACGCACATACAGGGACACGCAAAGTTTATCGATGCCCATACCGTTGAAGTGGCGGGCTCTCGTTACACCGCCGATCACATTCTCATTTCCACCGGCGGCAAACCATTTGTATTACCGGTTACAGGTGCGGAACTCGGCATCACTTCGGATCAGTTTTTTGAGTTACAGGAAAGGCCGGAACACGTCTGCATTATCGGTGGCGGCTACATTGGTGTTGAACTCGCGGGTGTACTTAATGCATTGGGGTCACACGTATGCCTGACCATGAGGACCTATGATGAAGATTTCCTGCCGCAATTCGACTGTACGTTGCGTGAAGTCCTCATGGAAGAGATGGTCAAGGCAGGTATTCGCATTGATCCCGGCAACAGCACTATCGACAGTATTGCCAAGGAAGACGATGGCAGTCTCACATTGCACTGGGGTGATGGTGAAAAACTCGATGGTTTTGATTGCGTAATCTGGGCTGTGGGTCGTAGCCCCAATACGGATGGCCTGAACCTGGATGCTGCGGGCGTCGTTACTGATGAACGCGGCTTCATTCCGGTCGATGATTACCAAAACACAAATGTTGAAGGCATATACGCAGTCGGTGATGTAACAGGGCGCATGGCTCTCACACCCGTTGCGATTGCTGCTGCACGTCGCCTGGCCGACAGGCTGTTTGGTAATCAACCTGACCGCAAACTGGATTATGACCTGATACCGTCCGTTGTTTTTTCACACCCGCCCATGGGTACCGTCGGCATGACCGAGCAGCAGGCCAGGAAAGAACATGGCGGTACCGTTAAAATTTACCAGTCTCGATTCTCACCCATGGCCTATAGCCTGTCTGAACACAAGGTCGATACTGCGCTGAAACTGGTCTGCATCGGACATGATGAAAAAGTGGTCGGTTGTCACATGATCGGGGATGGGGTTGATGAGATGCTGCAGGGTTTTGCCGTGGCCATTAAAATGGGCGCAACGAAAAAGGATTTTGATAATACCGTCGCCATTCACCCCACGAGCTCAGAAGAATTGGTAACCATGCGTTAACACTGCAACCGGTTACAGGCCAAGGCCCATCTCTTTCAGCTGCTCCCTTAGGGTTTGTTCAGCCGACCGGGATCCTTCGTCATTGATGCATGTCGATTATATGTGCTGCCTGTCTGTGTGTAACTGGCGCTGCATTAGCCTATTAATTGCTCCACCCGCTTCAGCAGCTGCATAACTTTTTCTTCATTTTTAGCCGTGAGGGTTATATGACCAACTTTTCTGCCTTCACGCGCAGCCTTGCCATAATCATGTATGGCGACACCCGGAAGTTTACTGACACTGCTGACGTCGGGCATTCGGCCGATACAGTTCAACATGATTGAACTGCCTGTCAGTTTGATTTTTCCGAGAGGTAGACCAGCAACGGCGCGTACATGGTTTTCGAACTGGCTGCACACTGTGCCTTCTATCGTCCAGTGTCCTGAATTATGCACCCTTGGGGCAAATTCATTTGCATAAAGCGCTTGGCCAACCTGGAAAAACTCTAATGCCAGCACCCCAACATAATTGAGCTCATCCATCAATCGGCAGATATAGTGATCGGCCAGCTAATGCACCGGATCTTTGTCCCTGCTACAGGATTTATCAAGGATGCCGTTTTTATGGATATTTTCGGAAAGCGGATAAGTTTGGTGGTTACCATGCCGGTCTCTGACAGCAATAATGGACACCTCTCGCTCGAAAGGCATAAACGCTTCCAGGATTGCAGGCGCCCGCGCAATAGTCTGCCATGCCTTTTCGATGTCATGCTCTGATCGTATAACTGCCTGACCCTTTCCATCATAACCAAAACGCCTTGTTTTCAGTACAGACGGCGAGCCCAGCTCGGTTACTGCCTGTCGTAAGTCATCAATATTGCTGACCTCCCTGAACTCCGGCACCGGAATCTCCAGCGCCACAAACTGGTTCTTTTCAAACAAACGGTCCTGCGCGGTGGACAGGGCATTGGCGGCCGGAAATACCTTTATTTTTTCAGAAAGAATGCGTACTGCTTCGCTGGGCACGTTTTCAAATTCGTAGGTCACCACGTCAACCTGTTCCGCCAGGGCAACCAGCGCCTGTGGGTCATCATATTCAGCCTCAATATGGGCTGCTGCCTGGCGTGCGCAGGCATCTGCTGCAGGATCGATGAAAATGACTTCTATATCCAGTTCGCGAGCGGCCTCTGCCAGCATCAACGACAACTGGCCGCCGCCAAGTACGCCGACCTTCACCAGCTAGCCCCTGGGGTCGGGATTGGACAGTACGTCTTCCGTTTGTTTACTGCGGTAGTTCTCCAGTGCCTCGCGATAATTCGGATATTTGTTGCCAAGTATTGATGTTGCCAGCAACGCGGCATTGGTAGCGCCGGCGTTTCCGATCGCCAAAGTGCCAACTGGTATACCCGCCGGCATTTGAGCAATCGACAGCAGGGAATCCATACCATTGAGTGCCCTGGATTGCACAGGTACGCCCAGTACCGGTAATGACGTTTTGGCTGCAGTCATTCCCGGCAGATGCGCGGCGCCACCTGCGCCTGCGATAATGACTTCTATGCCTCTAGCGGCCGCAGCTTCGGCATATTGGTACAGCTTGTCCGGGGTACGATGTGCTGAAACAACTTCTACTTCATAGGGTATATCGAACAACTCGAGAATATTGACCGCATTCTCCATGGTTTCCCAGTCAGATCGCGATCCCATAATGATGCCTACTAGTGGTTGCATTTTTCCTGTCCCTAATAACGCATAAGGCCGTGATCTACACGGCCTGTTAAAAATGACTGTATATCACAGAATACCCCGGTAATCATCTATGCCCGGTCTGTTCATTGTCTGAATCAGGGCTGGTAAATATGCGCATCCAGAGAAAACCGGCTGTCCCTGCAATCAGCGACGCAAACAAGACACCGGTTTTTGCCATAAGTAGTGCATCTTCCTGTCCGGCAAAACCAAGTTCAGCGATAAAAATCGACATCGTGAAGCCTATTCCGCCGAGTAAACCCACGCCGATCAGATGCTGAACGTTCATACCATCAGGCAGGCGCCCGATACCCATTTTCATTGCCAGCCAGACCATCCCGGCAATACCGACCAGTTTACCCACCACCAGTCCCGCGATAACACCAAGCGTAATCGGGTTGCCCAGGGTCTGACCCAGTGAAGAAATTTCCACGGGTATGC
>JBFFRZ010000099.1:0-8969 GCA_041572715.1 Gammaproteobacteria bacterium | reverse complement strand
AGTCGCTTCTTCAACGGCTTTCATCTGTTTGCGGACTTCTTTCATGATGCCCTCAGGCAACTCATCGCTGCCCGCATCGAGGTACTCCAGGCAGGCCTCGGTGGAAATCACAAACCCTGGTGGTACGTTCAATCCAATCTGGGTCATTTCACAAAGGTTTGCCCCTTTGCCACCCAGTAGTTTTTTATTCTTGCCATCGCCCTCGGCAAAAGAAAAAACATGCCTGGATATCTTTTTGCTCATTAAAACAACCTCTCCATGTAATTATTGCCCGTGTTGTAGCGGCGTGAGCTTCCATATATCGCTGTTATAGTCAGATATCGTACGGTCCGTAGAGAAAAAACCACATGCTGCAACATTACGAATGCTTTTCAATGCCCAGTCCTTTCTGTCCTGCCATGCCAGTGACGCGCGTTGTTGTGCATCGACATAGGACCTGAAATCAGCCAGCGTGACCCAGGGGTCATGCGGCGACAGCAGTGACTGCAGGATCCCATCAAATATGCCCGGCTCTACAGGATTGAAGAAACCAGATGATAGTAGATCAATCACCTTCTTCAGATCTTGATCCGCATCAACAAATGACCGCGGCTCATAGTTTATTTTCAGCTCGTTGACTTCCTCGGCACGCAGGCCAAACAGGAAGAAGTTTTCACTACCTACTGCCTCGAGAATTTCGATATTAGCACCGTCATATGTCCCTATTGTTAAAGCGCCGTTCATCATGAATTTCATGTTGCCGGTGCCGGAGGCTTCCTTGCCCGCAGTCGAGATCTGCTCTGACAGGTCTGCACCGGGTGCGATGACCTCCATGCTGGAGACCTTGTAATTGGGTATAAATGCCAGCTTGAGCCGGTCACCAACCGCAGGATCGTTATTGATGGTTTCAGCCACATTGTTGATTAACTTGATGATCTGTTTTGCCATCCAGTAACCGGGTGCAGCCTTGCCGCCGATGAGGAAACAGCGATTAATCATATTTTCGGTATTGCCGCTCTTGATCTGGTTGTACAGATGTATGACATGCAGCACATTAAGCAACTGCCGCTTGTATTCATGGATGCGCTTGACCTGGACCGATAACAAAGCCTCAGGACTGAAGGCGATGCCGGTTTTATCCTTCACCAGGTCAATCAGGCGTTGCTTGCAGGCCAACTGAACGTTCAGCCATTTGTCGATGAACTCGTCGTTCGGATTATCGGCCTGTGTCTTCAGCTTGCTGATTTTGCCAAGGTCAGACACCCACTCATCGCCAATCGTTTGGGTTAGCAGCCTGGTCAGCGGAGGATTGGAATAGGCGATCCAGCGGCGAGGTGTGACGCCGTTGGTCTTGTTGTTGAATTTTTCCGGCCAGATTTCATAAAAGTCATGAAACAGGTTTTCAACCAGCAAACGGGAATGCAGTTCAGCAACACCATTGACGGAAAAGCTGCCGACGATGGCCAGGTGGGCCATGCGGACCTGCTTCACATCACCTTCTTCAATAATCGACAGACGCTGCAGCCGTTCATTATCGCCTGGCCAGCGCAGTGATACCTCCCTCAGGAAATGTTCATTGATCTGGTAAATGATTTCCAGTGGACGTGGAAGCAGCCGCTCAAACAGGCTCACTGGCCAACGTTCCAGCGCTTCGGGTAGCAGCGTATGGTTGGTATAGGCCATGCACTGACTGGTAATACTCCATGCCTGGTCCCAGTCGAGGCCTTTTTCATCGAGCAGGATGCGCATTAGTTCGGCTACCGCAATGCTCGGGTGCGTGTCATTCATCTGGAAGACATTTTGTGTGACGAAATTATCGTAATTACTACCGTCGATTTCTTCCCATATCTGGATAATATCCTTGAGGCTGGCGGAGGCCAGGAAGTATTGCTGGCGCAGGCGCAGCTCCTTGCCGTTTTCACTGGCGTCATTGGGATATAGCACCATGGTAATGTGTTCCGCGTTGTTCTTCTCCGCCACGGCTTCGGTATAACTGCCGGCATTGAATTCATTCAGGTTGAATTCAGCGGTGGCCGCCGCTTCCCAAAGTCGCAAGGTGTTGACCGTATGGTTGTGATAACCGGACACCGGGATGTCGTAGGGAATTGCCAGGACATCATCAGTCGCGACCCAGCGAACCTGTGGCTTGCCGTGTTCGTCAACGTAATGTTTACTGTGGCCGCCGAACTGAACGCGTTGCGTATATTCCTGGCGTTCGATTTCCCAGGGATAACCATCCTGCAGCCAGTGATCCGGATCTTCAACCTGGTAGCCGTCCTCAATATGCTGATGAAACATGCCATATTCATAGCGGATACCGTAGCCGATTACCGGTAAATCCAGGGTGGCACAACTGTCCATGAAGCAGGCAGCCAGCCTGCCGAGGCCACCGTTACCGAGGCCGGCGTCCAGTTCTTCTGTTTCAATTTCTTCCAGGTTGAGCGAGAGTTCCATCATGGCTTTCTCTGTCTGCTCGCGAAGGCCCAGGTTGAGTATATGGTTACCTAATGCACGGCCCATGAGGAATTCAAGGGACATATAGCAGGCACGGCGAGTGCCTGGCTTGGTGAAGGCCTGCCAGCTGTTGCGCCAGTCTGCCATCAAGTGGTCGCGAATGGTGGCCGCCAGCGCCTGGTACAGATAGACTTCCCTGCAGCCAAGAAACCGGCCAAGGTGATGGGTCAGGTAGAAATCAAAAGCAGTGCAGATGGATTCTGCGTCGTTTGGTAAAGCCTCCATGACAGGCATGGAGCAAAGCCTTTTCTTACTCTTGTTTTTTTTGCTCATGGAAATTTATTGTCTCCGGATAACTTCATTGTTTGTATAGTGCCAGGTAGCTGCTGGCACTCTGGTGCCAGCCAAAATCCTGCTGCATGGCAGTTTTCTGTACCTGCGACCAGTGTTCCTTGTGATGATAGAGTTTCAGTGCCCTTTGCAGTGCATTGAGCAGGTCTTCACTGTTGGCTTTGTTGAACACCAGGCCGGTTGCTGTTTTGTTCTTGATGTTTTCCTTACTGGCGTCGATCACCGTATCGGCCAGTCCACCAACATTGTGAACAATGGGCAAAGTACCGTAGCGCAGGCTGTACAACTGGTTCAGGCCACAGGGCTCAAAGCGGGAAGGCATGATAAAAAAATCAGCGCCAGCCTCGACCAGGTGTGCTTCCCGTTCAGAATAGCCAATAAACAGTCTGACCTGGTTGGGGTAATGATGCTGTAAGGAGGCCAACTGGTCCACATAGTGCTGCTGGCCCTCACCGATAATGACGAAACCCACATCGTGTTCCTGCAATAGCCGGGGAATGACGCTGGCCAGAATATCGATGCCTTTCTGTTCGACCAGCCGTCCTACAGACCCGAACAGGGGCCGGTTAAGCCATTGTTCGACATCGTATATGTCCAGTGACTGTAGCAATGCCTGTTTGTTTGCACGTTTACCCGACTTGCGATTCTTGATGTTGTAGTTTTTTTCCAGGTAGGGGTCTCTCGATGGATCCCAGGTTTTTGTATCCAGTCCATTGAGGATGCCGGAAAGCTTGTAATGATAGTGGTTTAATACGCCCTCCATGCCATAACCGAATTCGGGGGTCAGGATTTCCCTGGCATAGGTCGGGCTGACCGTATTGATTGCATCAGAATAAACCAGTCCAGCCTTGAGCATGGAAAAACCGCCATAAAACTCCAGACCTTCAGGGTGCCACCATTCCATGGGCAACTGCATGCGTACGTATTCCTCACGGGGGAATTGCCCCGTATACGAGAGGTTGTGAATGGTGAAAATGGTGCGCGGCGCGTCTGCCTGGCCATGCAGAAATGCGGCAACGAGACCGGTTTGCCAGTCATGGCTGTGTACCACATCCGGTTTCCAGCCGAGATCAATCTGGCCGGTGCAAATTTGTGCGGCAACCATGGAAAAACAGGTAAAACGTTCTGCATTGTCCGGCCAGTCATGACCGCTGCTATCGACATAGGGATTACCTGGACGATCAAACAATTCAGGGCAGTCTACCAGCCATACCGGCACAGCCGCCTGTTCGGGGTGGATCTCGAGGATCTTGACATGATGCAGATTCCCCCCCAGTTGTATTTCGCTGATGCCACGGATGCGAAACTCATGACCGAACGCGAGTACATCACGGTAGGCCGGCAACAGGATACGCACATCGGTACCCTGTTCACTTAGTGCATTGGGCAGGCTGAGACTGACATCTGCAAGACCACCGGTCTTGATCAGTGGAAACATTTCACTGGTGGCATGCAATACTTTCAAATGTTACCGCCCTTGAGAAAGATGGCCGCCAATGGGGGCAGGGTTAGCTCGATAGAATTAGGCAGGCCCATCCATGATTTTTCATCCACCGGGATATGCGTGCCGTTGCTCAGGTTGCTGCCGCCGTAATAGGAGGAATCTGTATTCAGTATTTCACGATAGCTTTGAGCGGGGGGCACGCCGATGCGGTATTGTTTTCTGGGTACCGGGGTGAAGTTCAGCACACAGATAATCGTATCCGCAGGATTATCCGACATGCGCATCATGCTGAGGGTGGACTGGTCACTGTCATGGCAATCTATCCAGCGAAAACCGGCCGGGTCATGGTCGTACTGGTACATGGCGGGCTCCTGCCGATAGACCTGGTTCAGGTCTTTGACCAGGCTATGAATGCCGGCGTGAGATTCTACCTCCATCAATGGCCAGTCGATCGTCGCCTTTGCGTTCCATTCAAGCCATTGGCCGAATTCACCGCCCATAAACAACAGTTTCTTGCCTGGATGGGCATATTGCCAGGCATAGAACAGGCGTAGATTGGCCGCCTTCTGCCAATGGTCGCCGGGCATCTTGCTGAGCATACTGCGCTTGCCGTGTACCACTTCATCATGTGATAACGGCAGGATGAAGTTTTCTGTCCAGGCATAGAGCTGGCTGAATGTCAGCTTGTCGTGATGGTACTTGCGGTGCACCGGGTCTTCTTCTATATAGGACAGGCTGTCATTCATCCAGCCCATGTTCCACTTCATGCTGAAGCCCAGTCCGCCCAGTTCGATCGGACGCGACACCATCGGCCAGGAGGTGGATTCTTCTGCGGCTGTGATCACACCCGGAAATAAATGGTGCAGGGTACGGTTCATATCTCTCAGGAAGTCGATGGCTTCCAGGTTTTCCCGGCCACCATACTGATTCGGGGCCCATTCGCCATCCTTGCGTGAATAATCCAGGTACAGCATTGAAGCGACTGCATCAACGCGCAGGCCGTCGATATGAAACTCTTCCAGCCAATAGACGGCGTTGGTTAGCAGAAAGTTATGTACTTCCCGGCGGCCGTAATCAAACACCAGCGTGCCCCAGTCCTGGTGTTCGCCGCGTCTGGGATCGGCATGCTCGTAGGTCGGCTCGCCAGTGAAGCGGGCGAGTGCATAATCATCTTTTGGGAAATGGGCCGGGACCCAGTCGAGTAACACACCGATACCTTGTTGATGGCAGGCATCAACAAAATAACGAAAATCATCGGCTGAGCCATGCCGGGCGGTGGGTGCGAAATAACCGGTTACCTGGTAACCCCAGGATTCATCGAGCGGATGTTCGCTCACCGGTAACAGTTCGATATGGGTGTATCCCAGTTCTTTTACCCAGGGAATAAGTTCATCGGCCAGCTCGCGCCACTGGTAAAAGCTGTCATCTTCATGTCGTCGCCAGGAACCTGTGTGACATTCATAGATACTGACAGGCTGGTGCTGCCAGTCAAATTGCTCACGTGACTGTATCCATTGCTCGTCATGCCATTGCCAGTCCGACTCATTCGGCACGATGGATGTGTTTTCCGGGCGTAGCGACATACTGCGGGCATAGGGATCTGTTTTGGTATACGGCCCATTCGGTGAAAGGATTTCATATTTATACGGGTCGCCGGGGCACAGACCGGGGATGAACAGCTCCCATATCCCGGAGCCGCCACGGCAGCGCATTGGATGGCGCCGGCCATCCCAGCCGTTGAAGTCACCGACCACGCTGACCCTTCGTACCCCGGGTGCCCACAATGCGAACTGGCAACCATCGATGCCATCAATTTGCATTCGGCGGGCACCCAGAAATTTCCAGGCGTGGTGGTGTCTTCCTTCCTGGAACAGGTGCAGATCAAAATCACCGATTTGCGGTGCGAAGGTGTAGGGGGAAATGATTTCATGCACCCGGTTATTCTTTTTTTCAGTCCATTTGAGCCGGTAGTGTGGATCGGTTAGCTGATCCGTTTTGATTGTCAGTTTGAAACAATCGGTTCCACTGATCCTTTGCATATTGCCAATACCACAGACCTCAACGGCTTCGGCAGGCGGCAGAAACACGGTGATTTCCTGCAGGCCATTGCCTGCCGCGTGCACACCCAGTATCTCGAACGGATCATGAGATTTACCGTCCTGTATACGCTGAATAATTTCAGGCAAAGAATCTTTTTTAGCAACTGTTGGCATGTGTAGTCAATTCCTTGAGTTTTTCCGATATGTCAGGAGTAATCTGGTCCCAGCTGAACTTCCATCGCCAGTGGTCCCCGGCATCACCAGGAATATTCATGCGCGCTTCCTCACCCAGTTTCAGAATATCCTGCAGCGGGAACATGCTCAACATGGCTTCGCTGTTCATGGCGCTTTCCATCAGGGCATCAACAATGTCCTTGTCCTCATCGATACCCAGTATCTCGCGCACGAACTGCTGTTCATTTTGCTGGAGTGAACTGAACCAGCCCATGGTGGTGTTGTTATCATGGGTGCCGCTGTAGACAACCCGGTCAGTGGTAATGTTGGCGGGTTTGTGCGGATTGTCGTCGAACGCATCAAAGGCAAACTGCAGCACCGACATGCCAGGCAGCTTGAACTTCTTGCGCAGGCGGGTAACCTCAGGGGTGATTATCCCGAGGTCTTCGGCAACCAGGGGTATCATACCCATTTCATCCTGCAACAGCTGCAGCAACTGGTCTCCCGGGGTTTGGTCCCAGTATCCATCAACTGCGGTATCGCACTTTGCATCGATCATCCACACTGCTTCAAGCCCGCGAAAGTGATCAATACGCACCAGGTCAAACCACTGGAAGTGATGTTTTAATCGTTCCATCCACCAGGAAAATCCTGTTTCGAGCATGGCTTGCCAATTGAATTGCGGATTGCCCCAGCGCTGACCGGTATCGGAAAAATAATCCGGTGGAACGCCCGCCACCCATTCAGGTTGTCCGTCCTTGTCGAGCATAAACAGACCGGGATGGGCCCAGACATCAGCACTGTCATGTGCCACAAATATGGGCATGTCACCAAACAGGTGGATATTTCTGTCATGCGCTGCATGCACGATGTTTTTCCAGGTCTTGTGGATCAGGAACTGCTGCCACTTAAACAGCTCGAGAATATCAGCATACTTTTTACTGAGTTGCGACAGTGTATCCGGGTTACGGTCGCGCATGGGTTTGGGCCATTCGTGCCAGGGCATGTTGTGGTTCATGTCCTTGAGTACGACAAACAGCGCATAGTCATGCAGCCAGTAAGCCTGATCCTGCTTCCACTCGGTAAACATCGACTCGTCGGAATCGAGTGGCAGATTCAGCTGATGCGGTAACAGGTCAGGGTTTGCGGCAAAGGCGGACAGACATTGATAGGGTGAATTTCCCATGGCCGGGATACCCAGAGGCAACACTTGCCAGACCTGTTGACAGCTGTCTGCCAGGAAATCCAGCCAGCGAAAAGCATCTGCATCAAGTTGCCCTGATGGCAGGCTAGTCGGGTGTAACAGGACGCCTGAAGCACGTTGCGTGAGGGGGTAGAGACTCATTAAATATTACGCCGCATGGTACCCGACTCACCCATACTATTGAGATTGCCTCTTGATATCGGGATATCCAGCGAGGAAGGTGGCAACAGTCCCAGTAGCTGGTACAGCATGCGTAACTGTCTCCGGTAAAGCCGGTCGAAATCCTGTACGGACTCGGCCGCGTTGTACTCGCCGAACCACCAGAACCAGTCCGAGCCTTCGCAAATCGCAAGTTGCCGCGTTGCCTGTTCCTTTTGCAGATCATTCAGCCGGCTGCCGGACATCGCATGGTCGAAGCAATGCTTGGCCTCTACCAGTAAATCCCAGGCGCGGTTTTTTTCCTTGCTGCCAATCCAGGTCGAAAAGGTACCGAATACCCAGCTACCCGGGCATATCCTGTCCATTATCTCGGGTGGCAGTTTGTCGACTACGTCATTGAAAGTGACCGCTTCAATGTCCTTGCTGGTTTCAATTTCAGTGTATAGCCGATCAAGAAAACGAAACGCATTGTCCGGAAAGTATTCCCATGCATTTTCACCATCCATGATGACGCTAATGACGCTGTCATCAGCATCTTCGCCGAGGAATTTTGCAATATTCCTGATGTGCATGGAAAAGTTGGCCACGGCATCCTCGGTATCCCAGTTACGGTATTCGAAACCAATGAGGTCTGACAGCCCGTCATCGCGAAAGAACATCCGACATTTCAGCGAATCGTTCTGATAGGGCCGGAACAGGCCGCGTTTGCTGCTGATCTGGTCTTCATCCAGTTTGGACAGGCGGGCGCTGTTGAGCCAGACACTTTCCCCGGAAGCCGTCCACTTGATATTGAATTCATCCAGCAGTTCCAGTGCATCATGGCTGATGCTACCCTCTGAGAGCCACACACCATCTGGCTTGGTGCCAAAACAGGACTCAAAAACCTCAATCCCGTGTTTCATATGCCAGCGGCTACGTTCCTTACCGCCGGGATATTTTTTCTCCTTTGGTCTTTTGTCATCCGGCTGGGAACAGGCCATGTTCTCGAAATCATGCAGCAATGGAACGATTGGGTGTCCCCATGGCGTCATGGATAGTTCAATCTGTCCGCTTTCGGCCAGTGCCCGGTACCTAGGAATGATGCCGTCAAGGCATTCCCTGATAAGCTCCAGTAATTCGCCCCGGTCATCGGCATTGAAATGACGTGCTTTCTTAATCAGGCGCT
>JBFFRZ010000098.1:0-9001 GCA_041572715.1 Gammaproteobacteria bacterium | reverse complement strand
GTCGTCCTGGTGCCAGCCGGCCCTGAGGATAATACTTTCATCCAGCTGGCCTGCTGCTTCGCCGGAGGAAATCACGGGATAGTCACTGTCGTCATCCAGGATGCCGGCAGCAAGCAGTGCATCACTGACATTGCTGCCCGTTGCCAGCCGACTTGCAGCAACCCGAACGTTAGTGCGATGGGCAGCATAGCTCATTCCCTCTATTGAACGCTTCATTGCCCCCTCAGCGTCTATTCCCGCCTGCAGATACATACCGAGATAGCCGAGGAATTCAGTGCGCGCCTGATCGGCCACCAGTTTTCTCCCGGCGGGAAACAACCCCAGCATTCGATCCAGTATGGAAACGGAGCCTGTGGCTCGACTTGTCTGCATGTTATGGGTGAGGTATCCGATGGTCATGAGCACTCCTGCCAGAGGTAATCCGCTGCGCAGCAGGTAACCCAGGGCATCAATCCTGCCGCCAAAGAGGCTGGGGAGGGGCGCCAGCACTAGCCCAATGGATAAAACCACGAGTGGCAGCATCATTCTGGATCGAAATCGGCCCTCCCTTTTTGCCATGGCACTATATTGCTCAGCCAATCTCCGGGTTACCGCAACCAGGTTGCCGCTGTTTTCACCGGCCTTAATCAGTTGAAAGTCAGATTGACGCCATAATCCCGACAGCCTGCCGGCATCCGCCAGGGTTTTTCCTTGCTGGACAAGTTTGACGGTTTGCATGATCGCTTTGCACAGATCCGGTTTGCGTTCGTCGATTAAAGTGGTGAGCACCTTGTCCAGCGGCATTCCGGTTTGAAGCAGCCTGGATAGTCCGAGATAAACTTCAGCCAGTGTCTTGCTGGACAGGAGTACAGGTTTTGGTTTGGGCATGACGAACGATTGTTGCCTGTTTCGCAATAAATGAACAGGTCTTGACGTTATAATTGCCGAATGAATGGAATCGAGTATGAACGGCGGTCCTGGACCTTGCCATTATGTCTCCTGGCGCTGTATCTCATTGTGTTTTCAGTCTGCTCCATCTCACCTTATGATCGTGATGTATGGTGGGCAGAAAACATACCGGCCATGCTGGTTGTCGCTGCGCTGGTATGGATATCGCTTAACTACCGTTTCTCCAACACCAGTTACGTACTCATGTCGGTCTTCATCATACTGCACACGATCGGCGGTCATTATACGTTTGAACGCGTGCCATTTGACCTCGTCACCAACACATTCGGGTTTGAACGTAATCATTATGATCGTCTCGCGCATTTTTCAGTCGGTTTTTACGCCTATCCAGTTGCCGAGGTATTGATGAGGAAACGACTGGTTCGCACACGCTGGATAGTGTCGCTGTTCCCGATTTTCGCCATCGTCACGGTAGCAGGCGTCTATGAAATCATCGAATGGCAATATGCCATCAGCGCCAATCCACAGGCGGGTGTCGCCGTATTGGGGTCGCAGGGAGATATCTGGGATGCGCAGAAAGATATTCTGGCGGATACCCTGGGTGCAATAACTGCCATGCTGCTGTTTTTTTCTCAACACCGCTCAGAACTCGCCACTCTGAGAGACGGTTGATTTTGCACAAGAATCCATGAACCGGCTTTCCAGGACCATGCCCTGGTTAATACTCCTGGCCAGTATCATGGTATTGCTGGTCTATGTGCTGCTGGGCCATTATGCACACCCCTCGGCTGATGATTACTGCATGGCGAACGGTGTGCAAAGCGCCGGCCTGTTTTCGCATTTGCTGCATCACTATGTCGAGTGGAGTGGACGTTACGCCAGCAATACCTTGTATGCCCTGTACCCGATGATTTTCGGCTTTACTGATGGCTACCAGGTCATGCCCGCGGTCATTATATTGTTGCTGGTGCTGGCAACGGCATTTTTTCTGTCAAGCCTGTTCAGGATACGCCTGTTTTTACCGTTCAACCTGCTGATCGCCGTATCGTTCACCGCGATTTTTATACTCGGTATGCGGGACACTGCCAGCAGCCTTTACTGGACTGCAGGTGCGATGACCTACCAGTCCGCCAATATACTTTTACTCTTCATGCTGGGCCTGATGATCCGGCTACATGATAGCCAGTCTGCACAGAGAGGAATTGGCGTGACATCCGGTCTGCTGGTTGCCGTAATTATCCTGGGTGTTGGCACGCATGAAACCAATATGATGCTGGTGACAGGCCTGGTCATGCTGGCATTTCTGCTACAAGTACGCAGGGGGTGGGGTCGCTCCAGGGTATGGTTGTTATTATTGCTCGTTGCAGCAACCAGCAGTGCGATCGTGTTCTTTGCGCCGGGCAACCTGGCCCGTACTTCAACGTTTCCCATGAGCCATGATCTGATGCGTTCCCTCGAAGGAAGTTATGTCATGGGACTGAAAACATTACGCATCTGGCTGGGTAGTCCACTGCTGATTGTGGCCACCCTATTGACGCCATTTGCCATGGCAAAGTTGCTTAGTCTGTCTCAAAGGACTTTCCAGCTGTCGGGAACAAGGCTGTTGACGTTAGTACTGGTTACCCTCGCAGTCCCTTTTGTCTTGCAGTTTCCGGCGTGGTGGGCGATGGGTGGATACCCTCCAGCGCGGACCATTGATGCCATATATTTTGTTTTCCTGGTTTGCTGGCTGGTGACTATTACGGCGCTCAGCAGGCATTACCTGGTTTCCGGACTTCAATCTTTCCAGCATGGTCCTGTGTCCGGCCAGCTGATGCTTGTATTCATCATCAGTTCGGTGCTGTTCGTAGCAGCGATTGCCACTAACGGCAAGTTTCGCCGGGCAGCGGGCGACCTTTTGTATCGTGCAGGACCATATAATGCGTATATACTTGCACGCTACAGGATGATTGACGAAGCGATCTCGCGTAATGAGTTTTTCCTTACGGTGCCTGAGTATGATGGTCAATACCCGCGTAGTATCTATTACAACGACATACGTTCTCATCCAGGTGACTGGCGTAATGTCTGTTATGCTCGCTACTATGGCATCAGCGCGATCAGAAGAGTGAAGATGCGGAACGACCAATGATTAAATTAATACTGATAGCCATAACGGTAATCGTGATCCTGAATTTCAGGGATGGACTCGGCTTCACATCTTTTGAGGCACCAGAAATCATCCAGGTCAGCCGTCAGGGTAGCGGTATTCGCAAGCATGAGTTCCAGCAATTGTTCGATGCCAACCGGCCTTTAAGTTCGCTGGCAAAAAAAGGGCGCTACACCGTAGTTGAAGGTTACCTGGACTCGTGTTCGACCTGTAAACGTATTGAAGCGGGTTTCCCGGCATTTCTACAGAAACGTCAGGATGTCTTCATACAGCGGGTTCACTTTCCCGAACAGGGCATGCAGTTTTCCTTTTCCGGCACAGACCGGGAAAGCTTGCAACGCATGGCCGATGAATACAATCAGCGAATCCAGTCCTATAATTTCTGCAGCACACCCCATATCGAGATATATGATCAGAACCGTCAGCTATTGGTCGCGGATACCTGTACGAAGAAGTCCGCGACCGCTTACCTCGAACGGTGGATGGCGTCAGAGTAGAGCGCGGCCGCGTGGAATCTGATTAATTACCCGACTGGAATTGTTCTTCATAGAATTACTCAAATGGCTGGTCCCGATCGAAACAAGCTGAATGACGTTATTGCAAAGGCCCGGCAGGGTCGTGAGTCACGCGAGCAGGGTTACCGAGAGCAGGCCCTCAAGCTATACCCCCATGTCTGCGGTCGCTGTGGCCGCGAGTTTGGCCGTGAAAATCTGCACGAACTGACCGTACATCACCGGGACCATGATCATGACAATAACCCGACGGACGGTAGCAACTGGGAATTACTCTGCCTTTATTGCCATGACAACGAACACCAGCGGCAACTTGAGGCACAACTGAGCGGGGGAGTTGCCGGCAGCAAGGACAAGCTCAGCACATCCAGCCCATTTGCGGACCTGAAGTCCATGCTGGAAAAGAAAGATTAATCATATACCAGGGCATATCCACTGGATAATAATTGATCTGTGGCAAGCAAACCGGTAAGTCAGCTTCACCCGCTATGTGTTATATGCTATGCATCCAGTAACGCGACCAGAAACCTGCAAGGATTAGCCAATGGGTGAATTATTGAATGACGAGACGCTGGCAGAGATACGCAGCATATTGTCAGAGCTGGCTGCACCGGTGGAACTGGTGCACTTTTCCCAGGACCCCATGAGTCCGAACTGTAGCGCACAACTCGAACTGCTGCGCACCATTGAGCCGCTATCGGATAAATTAACGCTAACCCATTATGACCTGGTGCATAACAGGGACGAGGCCAGGGAATACGACATTAATAAAGTACCGGCCACAGCGGTTATCGGTAGGCAGGATTATGGCATCCGCTTTTATGGTTTGACTAGTGGCTATGAATTCAATTCACTGATCGAAGATATACTGATGGTCTCGTCGGGCGATCATGGGCTTGACCCGGTGGTCATGGAACTGCTGTCCAAAATTGACAAGCCGACACACCTGGAAGTGCTGGTGACCCTGTCATGCCCCTACTGTCCGAAAATGGTTCGTGTGGTCCACCAGATGGCCATGGCCAGCCCTATGGTGAAGGGCGATATGATCGAGGCGAGTGAATTCCCGCAGCTGGTACAGCGCTATCATGTAGGTGGCGTACCACGCACGGTAATCAATGAAGGAGTAGGTATTGAAGGGGCGTTGGCACCAACGCAAGCAGTGTTCGAGGTTCTCAAGCACGTTAATCCCCGTGCATACCGAGAATTTGAAGAACAGATGCGCGAGGCACGCGGGGAACGCCATGTCACAAAGGCGGACCCCAATCACATTTATGACGTGCTGATCGTTGGCCTCGGGCCCGCGGCAATGACGGCGACGATCTACGCTGCGCGCAAGGGCAGGGATGTGCTGGTGATTGGCAAGGAGATTGGTGGGCAAATTGTTAACACTGAGACTATTGAAAACTGGCCAGGCATACCCGATATAGGGGGACAGGAACTGGCCATGGCTTTTCGTAATCATGCAGAACGTTATGCATTGGCGGAAAAGCTGGATACATCGGTGGCCCGGATAAATCGCCTGGATGATTCATTCATGGCGATTTGCGATGATGAAACTTCATACCGGGCGAGGTCGGTTATTTACTGTGCAGGTAAAGAGTATCGCCACCTGGGTGTGCCCGGTGAGCAACGTTTTATCGGGCACGGTATTGCATTTTGTGCAACTTGCGATGCGCCACTGTTTAATGGCAGGCGGGTTGCTGTTGTCGGCGGAGGAAATTCGGCATTTACCGCCGCCAGGGATTTGTTGAAGTATGCCAGTGAGATTCATATCATCAATATTCAGCCGGATTTTCAGGCAGATAAGTTGTTATATGAACAAGTGGTAGCGGATCGCAAGGTGAGCCTGCATGCCGGAATCCAGGTGAAGGGCTTCCTGGGAAATGAACAGCTGGTGGGTATCCGTCTGCATGATGGCCAGCAGAATGAATTTTATGACCTGGCGGTCGAAGGTGTGTTTCTGGAGATTGGTCTGGAACCGAATACGCTGCCGGTAGAGGGTCTCGTGCAACTGAACGAGGCACGTGAAATCGTTATTGAAAGGGATCAGTCGACTGGCATCCCTGGCTTGTTTGCCGCGGGAGACTGCACGGATGAAGTTTACAAGCAGATTGTGGTCGCTTCAGGCGCAGGTGCGAGGGCCGGCCTGGCCGCCGACGAATACCTGCAAAATGCATAGAATTATTACCGGGTTGTGGCCATATGGTCGCACCCGTTCGCGTATCTTTGCTACACTCGGCGGGACGCATAATTTTCGTAACTAGTAGGATCAAAAGAGGGAAGTTTATGTACATAAATATTAATAGAAGCCTGGTAATAGCCGTAACGGGCTTGTCCATGCTGGGACTCACAGGCTATCTTCAGGCGGAAGAAGCGGCCAAGGCGGAAACCACCAAGACCGAGGAAGCGGCGCCGGCTGCGGCCAGTACAACTGGAGCAGCGCAGTCGCAGACGCAGCCGCAAACTGCACAGGCGAACGCACAAAGACGCTATGGCCCGCCCCCGGGTTACTATCCACCGAATCGCCAGTCATCGCGTGCGATGCAGGCGCCCGGACAGCCCCAGCAGAATATGCAGGGCAGGCCCTATGGTCCACCACCGGGCTACCAGGCGCCACCGCGTCCACAGGTTGCACAGCAGCAGCAAGCCCCGCAGCAGAGACCTCAGCAGGGACCACGTAACTATGGGCCACCCCCTGGCTATTATCCGGGTGCAAACTATGGCCAACCTCAAGGATATTACCCTGGCTATGGTGGCTACCAGCCTTATCCCTATCGTCGCAGCAGCAACAGTTTCATGCCCTGGGGCGGTAACTGGAGCAGTGACGACATGATTCCTTTTTCAAACAATCGTGGTGGCAGTAACAGAATGCCATGGCAAGGCTGGAACAAGGATAGCCAGCCCTGGAACAAGGATGACGAATGGGACAAGATGCCCTGGAACTGGAACAGTGATAATGCTCCATGGAATAACTGGAGAGGGGACGGTCGTATGAAAGATGGCAGCAAGTACTACAGAGGCCGTGACAAGAAGAAGGCGAATGTTACCTGGGACTAGTTCCTGTCGGTATTAATGTTAATCACAAAAAGCCCCCGTATTCCGGGGGCTTTTTTGTTACTGGGAGCGGTTGCTACGGGGGCCGCTCGCTGAAAGTTTTACGGTCGGAAAACCTGAAAGTCTCTACTCGACTTTCTGTCCTCGCTGGTCAAAGCTGGATTGAATTGTGGCCTCTACCGACCTGGCTTTCTCCAGCGAGTCTACCTGTCCCTTGAACACGTTGTCGTCGCTCATTTCAGCATAAGATTCCTTGTCGTCGGAGCAGCCTATCAGTGCCAGGCTGCAGGCAATGATTATGAATATTCGGTTTTTCATCATTACAGGTCCGGGTATATGCAAGCTCTCATAGCATAGACGAAATCAGAATAGCGTGTAGATAAATGGCGCAACCGCGGAGCCCTGGGTCAGCACGATCAGCGCACCCAGTAATAGCAGCACCAGGATGACGGGTGCCAACCAGTACTTTTTACGTACCTTCATGAAGGCCCAGAGGTCTTTTAACAGTTCGCTCATGAATTAAAAAGGCTTGTCAAATGAGTTGGATTTATTTTCACTGATGGCTTCCCGGTAGCTGGACAGTGATGCATCAAACCGCCGGTTCATCGGGTCCTTGCCGGTGGCCCGCATCATAAGGCCAAGCGGGGTTACCACCAAGAAAAAAACCAGCCCGAGGATGATTCGCGAGATGACACTGCCAATCATATGCCCAATTCGCATCCAGACCCGGTACACCGGGTTTAGCCACATGGGGGCAGCAAAGGCCAGCACAGCCAGCAGGCCGAACAGTACCCAGGGCCAGACCGGCCATTGCCATTCAAATTTCCATGGCAGCAGCAGGCCGAAGATCAATGCAAACAGACCACCGGTAATCAGACCGAAGTCGCGCAGACCTTTTTTATCGAGTTCAGGTATTTCGTCAAACATACTCAATCCAGTTCGAATTCGTCTTTCCAGCTGTCATCGCCGGCCCATTCAGGCTGATCGGATTTTTTCAGCAGGTAGTTTTCGATGACCAGGTAATCCATTTCCGTGCGCATGAAACAGCGGTAGGCATCTTCAGGCGTGCATACAATCGGCTCACCCCGGACATTGAACGAGGTGTTGATGAGCACAGGGCAGCCGGTTTTGTCTTCAAATGCCTTGATCAGGCGATAGTATCGTGGATTGGTGTCTTCATGGATCGTCTGGATTCTTGCCGAGTAATCGACGTGGGTGACCGCGGGAATTTCGGATCGCGGTATATTCAGTTTTTCGATACCAAACAGTTGCTGTTCCTCTTCAGTCATGGGAATACGCTTGTCTTCCTTTACGGGCGCCACGATCAGCATATAGGGACTGGGCCGATCCTGCTCAAACCATTCGTCGACCTTATCGGCGCGCACGGAAGGGGCGAAGGGTCTGAATGATTCGCGATACTTGATCTTCAGATTCATGGTTGATTGCATCTTGCGGCTGCGCGGGTCGCCAATAATGGATCGTCCTCCCAGAGCGCGCGGGCCGAACTCCATGCGGCCCTGAAACCAGCCAACGACCTGTTCGTTCGCCATGATATCGGCCAACTGGCGGTAGAGCTCATCATCCGGCAATACCTGGTAGCTGGCACCATACTGATCAAGCTGTGTCTCAATTTCGGCGCCCTGGAAACGCGGGCCCAGGTACGATCCACGCATCCGGTCGTGTCCATTGACTGTTCTGGGTTGATCCGTTTCTGCATGATGGACGGTCAGTGCACAGCCCAGTGCACCACCGGCATCGCCGGCTGCCGGCTGTATCCAGATGTCCTTGAATGGACCTTCCCGCAACAGGCGGCCATTGGAGACGCAATTGAGCGCCACCCCTCCGGCAAGGCACAGGTAATCCACCTCGAGCTCCCGGTGCACCGTGCGCGCCAGCCTGAGCACGATTTCCTCGGTAACGGCCTGGATAGAGCGGGCGATATCCATCTCTTTCTGCGAGATTTCACTTTCTGCCGTGCGTGCGGGGCCACCGAATAGCCGCGCAAAGCGCTGGTTGGTCATGGTTAGGCCGGTGGCATAGTTAAAGTACTGCATGTCCAGGCGGAAGGTACCGTCCTCCTTGAGATCAATCAGGTGATCCAGGATCAGGTCGACATATTTCGGTTCACCGTAGGGGGCGAGGCCCATGAGCTTGTATTCGCCTGAGTTGACCCTGAAACCGGTGTAATAGGTAAAGGCCGAGTACAGCATGCCCAGGGAATGGGGGAAATTGATTTCCCACTGAGGAGTCAACTGGTTGCCGTCACCCAGCCACAGGCTTCGCCGTCCTGAGACGAGCGAATGGCGGCCGCTCCCACGACCTGGGCGCATCCACTGGGTCGGGTCCTACTTGCCGAATCGCTCCCACAGATCCAACCATTCAGGGTCGTCGCCTGAAT
>JBFFRZ010000097.1:0-9029 GCA_041572715.1 Gammaproteobacteria bacterium | reverse complement strand
GTAATTGTCATCAACAGTTTTTCGAAATATTTCGGTATGACTGGCTGGAGAGTGGGCTGGCTGGTTGCCCCGCCGGAACTGGTCGAGCCTATAGACCACCTGGCACAGAATATCTTTCTGTCTGCTTCCACGCCTGCACAGCATGCCGCGGTTGTTGCGCTATCCGGGTCACTGAAGCCTGCGCTTGACGAGCGGCGTGATCTATTCAGGCAACGTCGTGATTACCTGCTTGCAGCAATCAGAGAGACTGGTTTTAATGTTCCTGCTTCACCGCAGGGGGCTTTTTACATTTATGCAGACAGTTCTGAGCTGGCTGCTGACAGCCTCGAACTCAGCCAGCGTTTGCTCGAACATGCAGGGGTAGCGATAACGCCCGGACTGGATTTCGGCACTCATCGTCACGCCGACTACGTGCGGTTTGCATATACGACCGGTATGGATCGGCTGGTATCAGGCATAGAGTCGATAAAAAAGTATCTGGGTGCATAGAGCTTGATGAATGCTATACGAATCTGAACGGATAAATTCTGGCTAACCCCATGTCTGTAGTATGCTGCCACGCGTCCACACAAAATAACCTGTACGTTCCGATGATGCTCAGGCTTTTATCATTCATGTTATTGTGCATATTGCCTTGGCTGCTCGGTGCAGCAGACAAGATAATCAATGTGTCAGTCACAGACTTTGACAAGGTTGCCTATTATCCCCAGGGTAGTGCGCCCGCGTCTGTTACTAGTCTGAATGAGGCGACACTGGCGGCACAAATCGAGAGTTCCATAGAAGCTATTCCGGTGCAGGTCGCTGAGACGGTCAATGAAGGTGAGCTACTGGTTCAGCTGGACTGTCGAAGCGCCAGTGCCAACCATGATTCAGCGGCAGCAAAATATTCCCTGGCGGAATACCAACTGCAAAGAGCAACGGAACTGAATAAAAGCAAGCATATTTCCGAAGAAGTCCTGCGCACTCGTCAAAGTGAACTGGAGGTGTCCCGTTCGGCGCTCAGGATCACCCAGATTGATGTTGAGCGATGCCAGGTGCGCGCGCCGTTCAAGGGCGTCGTTACCGAACGTATAGCCGCATTGGGGGAATGGGTCAGCCGGGGTCAGCCGCTGCTCCGCCTGGTTGATCTTGCGCATGTTGAGGTTTCCGCGCAAATCCCGGATTCCCAGGTCAATGACATATTCCAGGTGGAGGAATACAGCCTGGTAATCAATGGCCGGGTGTTCCCATTGATGCTCAGGGCCGTCAGTGAAAATGTGGAAAACCTCTCACGCACACGTGAGGTACGTTTCAGGTTTGACAGTCAGGCCGCACAGCCAGGACAGACAGGAAGACTGGTCTGGAAATCGACACAAAGACATTTGCCCGCTGATTACCTCGTAAAACGCAAGCAGGACTATGGGGTGTTTGTCTACAAAGATGGCCATGCACAATTTATTGTGGTTCCTGATGCAGAGGAAGGCCGGCCATTTCATATCAGGCTTCCGGAGAATGTACAGCTGATAAACCATGGCCGGTACAGCGTTCAGGATAATGATGTGGTAAATGTGCCCCGCTAGATAATTCGTACACAGCAGACGATGTACTCACGCTTCCTCACAAATCACGTATTTGCAAATCTCACGTTTGCACTGGTCATTATCATTGGTTCGTTGAGTTATGTTCTCATGCCAAGGGAAAAGGATCCGACGATTAACTTCAACTGGATCCAGGTTCTTACTTTTCTACCGGGAGCAACCGCACGTGATGTTGAGAAAAAAGTCACGGATCCAATCGAAGAGGCAATCCGTCGAGTAGACGACATACGTTTTGTTACGAGCACCAGCCGTGAAAGTATGTCGAACATACTTATACGGTTCGAGGAAATTGATGAACGTACTTATGACAAGCGACTGAATGACCTGCGTCGTGAAATTCAGGCGATCGAGGATACCGAGTTGCCGCTGGAGGTGGAGACACCAATCCTGTATGAAATAACCACTGACAATGCATTGCCTACAGCAAGTATCGTGGTCACCGGGCAAAGTGATGATGAAACCCTTAGGCAAAACGCCTACCAGATAGAGAAGGAGCTTGAACGGCTGAAGGGCGTACATAATGCCCTGCCTGTCGGCCTGCAGGACCCTGAAATCATCGTTGAGTTTGATCTGCAGGCACTTGCCGCTCACGGCCTCACGCCCATCGCGGTAGCCGAAACCGTGCGCGGACACTTTCGTGACATATCTGCTGGCGACCTGGATATAGCCGGCAAACACTGGCTGGTAAGCCTGTCCGGAACCAGTACCGATGTGGAAACCCTGGCCAATCTGCCGGTGACCGGTGCCAGTGGTGAGGTTCGGTTGAAAGATATTGCACGGGTTCAGCGCTTGCGTGAGAAGGCAGAACAGCTCGTGTTCATGAACGATCAGCCCGGTGTATTGATATGGGTGACCAAGAAGGCACACGCAAATGTGCTTGAACTGCTTGATCTCGTGCAGGCCTATATTAATGAAAAAAATGAGTTAAGCGATATTACCGGCATCAGCCTGACTCTGGTTGATGATCAGACCAACGCTACACGTCAGGCAATTGATGTGATGGAAACCAATGCGGTTCTGGGTCTGATTTTTGTACTGATGATCACCTGGCTGTTCCTTGGTTCTCGTATCGCATTCCTGACCAGTATTGGCATCCCGTTCACGCTGGCTGGTACATTCTGGTTTCTCAGCAGTATTGGCCAGTCGGTCAACAACTCCGTTCTGCTGGGCATCGTGATTAGCCTGGGTATGCTGGTAGACGATGCGGTTGTGGTTGTTGAGTCGATCTTCAACCGTATCAGGCGCGGTATGCTGGCAAAGCAGGCGGTAATCGAATCTCTGAAGGAGGTTGCCGCACCCGTACTGACATCGGTGATGACCACCATGGCCGCCTTTCTGCCATTGATGCTGATCCCCGGCATACTCGGCAAATTTATGTTTGTAGTTCCGCTGGTCGTTACGGTGGCGCTGGCAATAAGCCTGTTGGAGGCATTCTGGATGTTGCCAGCGCATATAACTGCTGTAAAAGTCAGCTTTGAACGCCCGTCTGCGTTCCACCGCAGACGGGTCTGGCTAATTCACCATTTTCAGATCAAGTATGGCAGGTTGCTGATCAAGGCACTGCGTTATCCAGCCAGAACAATGACCATTGCGGTCGTTATTTTTCTGTTTGCATTCGGCTTGCTGGTGGTTGAGCAGGTGAAAATCCGTTTCTTTGCATTTGATCCGATACGGCTGTTTTATGTTGATATCCATATGCCGCAAGGCACAACATTGAATCAGACTGCTCAGGTGGTGCGACAGATTGAGCAACGGGTCAGGGACAGCGTATTGCCCGGTGAGGTTCGGGGAATGGCCAGTTATGCGGGTGAATTGCTGACTGAAATAGAACCCTTGTTCGGGGACCGGTTTGGTCAGATCGTAGTCAGCCTGAATCCATTGAAAAATGGTCTGAGGGATGTAGAGACAATGGTCGATGAGATCAGGCCGTCTATCATGGATATAGCAGGGCCGCAAAATATACGGATATGGGCACTCAAGGATGGCCCGCCGTCAGGCAAGCCAATATCGGTGAAGGTACGCGGTGACGATTTTGATGAAATACGCACAGTGATCGAGCGCCTGAAATCAGACCTGGCGCAGATTGAAGGGGTAACCGATATCGGTGATGACGATTCAGGCGGGACTACTGAGCTGTCACTGCGACTCAATCTCGATGCGGTGAATCGTGCGGGTATCAACCCGGCGGATGTTGGGCGCACATTGCGTCTGTTAATCGATGGCGAGGTCGTCACTTCATTCCGTAATGCAGGCGAGGAGATAGAAGTCCGCGTCAAGGCGATGAAAACCGAGCTGAGGGCTATCGATAGCCTGTTACAACGAATGCTGGTAATGCCGGATGGTTCATTGATGGCACTGAATGACCTGGTGCACGCAGAGGTCAGGCAGTCGCAGGGCAACATACGGCATCATAATTATCGAAGAGCGATCACACTTGAAGCAGAGATCGATAAAGAGATTATTGGTACGGTCGAGGCCAATGAACGCTTGCTGGAGAAATGGGAAGTAATTCGTGCGCAGCATCCAGACGTGGATCTTGATTTCAGTGGTGAGCTGGATGACATCCAGGAGAGCATGGATGCTATCGGCGTATTGTTTCTTTTTGGCCTCGGCCTGATTTATATCATTCTCGGCACCCAGTTCAAGAGCTACGCTCAGCCGCTGATTATCATTCTGGCAACCGTACCAATGGCTGCTACTGGTGTGGTGCTGGGTCTATGGGTTACCGGGAATCCTCTTAGCCTGTTCACATTGTATGGTGTTGTGGCACTGGGTGGTATTGCCGTGAATGCGGCTATCGTGATGATTAGCGCTGCCAACAGCCGTTATGACCGTGGGATGAGTGTGCTGCATTCCACTTTTTATGCTGCCAGGCGGAGAGTCATACCGATCGTGATTACTGCGCTGACTACCATCGGCGGGTTGTTTTCACTGGCGACCGGGCTGGGTGGAAAATCATTGTTATGGGGGCCGGTCGCGACCGCGATTGTATCCGGGCTGACGGTCTCTACCTGCTTCTCTTTATTCCTCGTGCCGCTTTTTTACCGCGCTCTCATGGATATGACACACCGGCATAAAATTACATCCGGACAATAGAAATTGCCTCATGATTTTCCAGCAGCCGCGACTTCCGGGAATACTACACTCGAAACGGTCGATGCCAGAGTAATGATGAGATAGGCTCTTGCACCTGCTTGGGCTAGAATGGCCAGTTACAGCCATCATAATTTCAGGAGAGGCTCATGCTACAAGTAGGTGATCAGGCACCCGATTTCTCCCTGCCCAGTGCCGATATGGAAATGCGCTCTTTATCGGATTGTTCCGGTAAATGGTTTTTACTCTACTTCTATCCAAAGGATGACACACCGGGTTGTACGATCCAGGCAACCGACTTTACAGATATGCTGGATGATTATATGGCTGCCGGAATACATGTCGCCGGAGTCAGTGCTGATAGCTGTCATGAGCATCAGGCATTTCGTGACAAGTATGGGCTACGGGTCAGCTTGCTCGCTGATATCGATCAGGAAGCATGTAACGCCTATGAGGTGATACATGAGAAAGAAAAGGATGGGGTCGTCAAGCGGGGCATACTACGTTCCACTTTTGTAATCGACCCTGATGGTATTGTTCGATATGCCGAATATGGAGTCGCGCCAAAGGGGCATGCGGCTGCCATGTTGCAACGTATCAAGGATATGATGGCTGAATAATGCGGCTGTTTGTTGCCTTCTGCCTGCTTGGATGGTCGTGTGCTTTTGCGCAGTCCTATCAACAGTCCGTGCAGCTGGATTTTGACCGCGGTGTCACCGCTGCCGAAGAAGGCAATTACGCAGAGGCCTATTGTATCTGGAAGCCTCTGGCCGAGCACGGGCATGCAGAGGCCCAGTATCGCCTGGGCTGGTTATATGCGAAAGGATTGGGCCTCTCAGTCAATGAAGTTACCGCGCTACAGTGGTGGGATAAGGCTGCCAAGCTAGGGCACGCGGATGCCATGTTTCGTCTCGGCTGGGCATTTGAGCATGGCGAAGGCACTGACAAGGATGTTCGCCGTGCTATTGATTACTACACGGCGTCAGCCAAACTGGGGTATGAAGATGCGCTGGACATCCTGCATGGCATGTTGCTGCAAAATGACGAAGAAGTCGCCTCCGGGGTGATTGATATCCTGAATAATAATCCCCAGATGCTGGGTGAGATACGTGAAATAGCTGTGCCCAGGGCAAATATCAGAAAGCAGGCAAGCAAGGATGCACAGTTGATTAAAACACTTAGCAAGGGTGACAAGCTGGTCGTTCTGGGGGGCGAAGACAAATGGTTGCGTATCTGGATGATAGAGCAACAGCAGTTTGGCTGGATTTTTAAACCACTGGTAAGTGGATACGACTAAATGATGAGCTTGCTGGCTGAAGCAATAGCGAGAATAAAAGAACTGCTGGATGAGGCGAAGGCGAGTGATTTGCGTGAGCCCACAGCGATGTCTGTGGCTACAGTTGATGAACTGGGCAGGCCCGCTGTCAGGACGGTGTTACTTAAACACCTGGATGAATCGGGACTGGTATTTTTCACCAACAGAAAAAGCCGTAAGGGCATGCATCTGCAAGCGGTTCCGTATGCGGCTGTCTGTATCTACTTCCAGCAAGCACACCAGCAGGTACAGGTTGATGGCAAAATTGTCATGGTTAGTGATGAAGAAGCGGATGGCTATTGGCAGACCAGGCCCCGGGCAAGCCAGATCGGGGCATGGGCGTCAAGACAGTCGGAAGTTCTGGACACACGCCAGCAATTGTATGATCGGGTGAGTCAGTATGAGAAAGAATTTGCGGGAACAGATGTTCCCAGGCCGGATCACTGGGGTGGATATCGCGTTGTGCCCGAACGAATTGAATTCTGGAGTGGCCATCCCGACCGCTTGAACCAGCGGGAGCAATATTCGCTTGGCAGCGGGGAGTGGAACAAGACCCAGCTTTACCCCTGAGACGCGAGTACTATTTTTTGATCATGTTTCCGGGCAGCTGCGTGCCGGATGAAGACAGGTCAGTAAAGTGCAGGCTGTTGTCAGGATAGACTTCAATGATCAGGTGCTGCCGGGATATATCGACAAACTCCGGATTCAGAATAATAGAGCACTTGGTGCTTCGACCGATCAG
Organism: Gammaproteobacteria bacterium; assembly: GCA_041572715.1. Classification (GTDB taxonomy): domain Bacteria; phylum Pseudomonadota; class Gammaproteobacteria; order JAJDYQ01; family JAJDYQ01; genus JAJDYQ01. The sequence goes on along the minus strand of JBFFRZ010000097.1, from coordinate 2,302 downwards.
GTTCTCACCAAGGCTAAGCGGATAATGGTCGCCACTTTTACTGATCAGGTTCGGCGGCTCCTGTGTCATATCCAGAACAAAGCGCCTGCTGGCGATCTTCAGCGGCATCATTTGTGTCACCTTTGTATCGACGATGACTGTCTTGCCCCGTGGTATCCGCTCGAATTCTGAAGCAGCCCGGTCGTCCAGTTGGTCCTCCAGCCCTACACTGGTGCGCGCTTGAGGGCTTGCCTGCTCCTGCTCACTTGCAGCAATTTCGTCCTGCGCCTGCTGTATTTCTTCGGCAGAGAAAGAGCGGGTCTCCATGGTGCTGGTCATAATCCGGGTCTTGTCGCTGTCGTCTTCCGCGCTGGCACCGGTCTTGTCGCGGAGTATGCTGCGCGCAATACTGATGCGCGAGCGAATGTACCGCTGGTAGTAAGTAACCGCCTCCAGCTTGTATTCGCTGTAATCTGTTGACTTCTTGCTGAGCTCGAACATGATTTGCCGCCAGTCGTAGTCCTGGGAAAAACGGATCATGGTGGCCCCGTCGAGGTAACTGTCGATGCTCTTGGGATCGCGAATAGTGGCCGCCAGCTTTTCCGTAATTGTGACCTCTACCTTGCTCAGTTGTTTGATCTCTTCTTCCAGGTGATGCGCGGTACGCTGTAGCATTTCCTGCATTTTGGAGGCAGGGATTTCGGTTTTGGCAGCCAGAAATGTCTTGAAGTCGTCAACTGTGTTGAAGCTGAACGTCTGGTTCTTGATTGTTATTTCAAGTCCACCGCCTTTGAAGAGACGCCCAAGCATGCTGAAAGGACTTAAAAGTGCTCGTGAAATCATGTTCATTGGTGGATCGTTGTTATTAATTATCCTGATATCGGGTTATGGCCCACAGGCGGTTCCATAAGGTTATATGCTTTATACCGTTTCGACGTCAGGCTGGCAATGGCCCGCTGAACTTTTTGAGGGGCATTCAGGCTAATCGTCCGCTGCCAGTGGCTTGCCTAACTTGATGGTTTTGATCGTATTATGCTGGGTTTGCATAATCTCCACGGGATACCCATACAGCTTGAGGCTGGTGCCGCTGGCAGGGATGTCTTCCATGTGTTCAAGAATAAGGCCGTTCAGTGTTTTTGGTCCATCGGTGGGCAGGTCCCAGTCAAGTGACCGTTTTAGCTCACGAACAGTGACAGATGCATTAATCAGATAGGTGCCATCATCCTGCGGAAAAATATCCTGGTGGGCGGCAGTTGGATCAGTGGTGAATTCTCCAACAATTTCTTCCAGGATATCTTCCAGAGCCACCAGACCCTGGATGTCCCCGTATTCATCCACAGCCAGCGCAACCCGTCTTTTTTCCTTCTGAAAGTTCAGTAGCTGCTGGTTGAGTGACGTGTCTTTTGGCACAAAATAGGGTTTGCGAATGTATTTCAGTAACAGTTCCTTGCTCAGTGTCCTGTTCTCCAGCATCGGAATTAACTTGCGAAGGTGGGTAAAGCCGATGATCTGATCAACAGTTTCGCGATACACGGGCAGCCGGGTATGCTGACTTTGGATCAGCTGTTCAATGACATCGTCCCAGTCATCCTCAATGTCAATTCCACTGATCTCATTTTTCGGGATCATGATGTCCTCGACCGTGGCCTTCTCCAGGTCCAGTATGCTCAGCAACATTTTGTGGTGCTCGTCCGGTATGTGTTTGCCGGCTTCCAGAACTACAGTGCGTAACTCGTCCTGACTCAGGATATGGCTTTTGCTGGATTTTGCGGTAACGCCAATCAGACGAAGTAATCCGTTGGTCACAAAATTGATGAGTATTACCACCACTGACAGAAGCTTCAGCAGGGGTGTTAGTACATACGAAGCCGGGTAGGCGATTCTTTCCGGGTGCAGTGCGGCAACGGTTTTTGGCGCAACCTCGGCGAATATAAGAATGATAATGGTCAGCAGAACCGTGGCGATGGCAATGCCGGGTTCCTCGTATAGCCGATATCCAATGATGGTCGCTATTGCAGAGGCGAGGATATTGACTGCATTGTTTCCCAGCAGAATCAGGCCAATCAGGCGGTCAGGCCGCTTTAGCAGGTTGCTGGCAAGAATTGCCCCGCGATGCCCCAGCTCTACCTTGTGTTTGAGACGATAACGGTTGAGGGCCATTAGTGCCGTTTCAGAGCTGGAGAAAAAGCCTGAGAGTATGATCAGACCTGCCAGAAGTGCAAACAGGCTGCCTATTGGAATATCGTCCAAAGAATCGGGAATCCGGTAGTAAAGAAGGCTTTATTTCATCGGCGACAGGCAGTCAAGTCAAGCCTGATTACCG